>CAVCCL010000175.1:0-3532 GCA_963600665.1 Bifidobacterium catenulatum
GTTCACGGTTAGTCTTATTTCTATCCTGATTCTGTGCAAGCTGATCAGTTGCGCTGTCCAGTCCTGCGAGGATCACTTTTACGCCTTCCTCAAGTTCAGCAAGCTGGGCTGACAGTGACTCGAATTCCTTCTTGTCACCGGCGTCATCGCTCTTGAACTGCAGAAGTCTCTGATTGAGCTGTGTCTTCCTGAAATTGATATTCTCCAGCATGGCATCGTATCGGCCGACCTTTGCCTGGAGATTACCGCTCTCATGCATATATTCGATGATGTCAGCCTTGCAGCTCTCAATCTCCTGCTGGCAGGCATCCATGTAGGCAGTCATATCTGAGCTTTCCTTTTGTGCAATTCTAAGCTCCTGCTCAACCTCGGATATGGAGCCGTCCAGATCGTCCTTCTGTGAAGTGTAATCTGCAAGCTCTTTCTCACTGGTCTCTATCTGACTGTTGATCCTTGAGATCTGATCATGTATATTCTGATCGTTCATTTTAAGAGTGATTATCTGCTGGTTGATAACATTTATCTCACCTTCAGCTCGCTCTTTTGCAAGCCTGTTCTCATGAATCTCGTTTTTAGATGACTCAATTATGGAATTGAGCTGCTCTATAGCAGTCTCTATCTGGTCGTATTCTTCCTTTGTCTGTTCATACGCCTGCTTGCTCTCATCTATATCATCGTTTACGATAGTGAGTCTGTTCTGATCTTCCTCAAGAGCTGTTTTAAGTTTCTCTGTCTCGAGAAGGAATGCATTCACATCGAGTTTTTTCAATTCATTTTTAAATGCAAGGTATTTCCTTGCGGTCTCAGACTGCTCCTTGAGTGGTCCGACCTGTTTCTCAAGCTCCTTGAGAATGTCGTTGACACGGCTGAGATTGTCCCTCTCTGCTTCAAGTGATTTCTCCGCAGCAGCCTTGTTCTTCTTGAACTTTACGATTCCGGCAGCCTCGTCAAAAAGCTCTCGTCTCTCCTCGGGTTTACCATTGAGGATCTTCTCGATCTGGCCCTGTCCGATGATTGAATAACCCTCCTTACCGATACCGGTATCAAAGAAGAGTGAATATACATCTTTCAGCCTGCTGACAGTACCATTGATCAGATATTCAGACTCACCTGATCTGTATACTCGTCTTGCAACTGTGACTTCATTATAATCTATAGGAAGGCTGTGATCGCTGTTGTCAAGAGTTATGGCAACATATGCGGAGCCCTGCGGCTTTCTGAGCTGTGTTCCCGAGAAAATGACATCCTCCATCTTGGAACCACGGAGACTCTTGGCACTCTGTTCACCCAGAACCCATCTCACTGCATCCGCTACATTGCTCTTACCCGAACCATTAGGTCCAACGATACAGGTTATTCCGTGATTGAATTTGAATACTATCTTGTTTGCAAATGACTTGAAGCCATTTACCTCTATACTCTTTAAATACATAAATTAATCCTGCTTTTTTCTTAATTGTAACAATGTTTTGTATGCAGCCATCTGTTCGGAGTTCTTTCTGTTTGAACCCTCGCCTCTGGCTGTCGCCTGTCCATCAATCATAGCATCCGATACAAATATCTTGTTATGTTCAGGCCCCTTCTCCTCTATGAGCTCATACTTTAATTCTTTTCCATTCTTCTGGCAGAATTCCTGAAGGGTTGACTTTGCATCGTAGAACAATGATTTTGTCTCAACGTCATCCAGCAGGAACTGATGGACAAATTTCTTGGCGACATCCATTCCGCCGTCAAGATACATTGCACCGAGAACGGATTCAAAGAGATCGCACAGAATGGATTTCCTTGTCCTTCCGCCTGTCTGGGCTTCACCCTTGCTAAGACGGACAAATTCGCCATATCCAAGACTCTCGGATATCTGTGAAAGAGTAAATTCACATACGAGACTTGCTCTTAGCTTTGTGAGTTTTCCCTCCTCATATTCTTTCTTCTTGAGAAAGAGATACTCGCTCACAATATACTCAAGGATTGCATCCCCGAGAAATTCAAGTCTCTCATATGACTCAGTTTTATTAACCTTAAGCTCATTTGCAAATGACGTGTGTGTCATAGCTGTTATCAGAAGACTTATATCCTTGAATTCGTATCCTATTCTTTTTTCAAGCTCACCATAATCCTTCTTCATTATGCCTGCTCCTCACTCAGCTTTTCAGCAATCTTGGCGTTTACTCCGGTCTCACTGAAGTTAATGCACTGGAATATTGCACTCTTAACTTCTTCGTTGTGTGAGTTGCCGTGGATCTTTACCACGAGGCCCTTAAGTCCCAGAAGAGGTGCTCCGCCCTTTGTCTTGGCGTTGAATCTCTCCTTGAGCTCTCCGAGAGAATCCTTTATGAGAGCACCACCGATCTTTGACTTGAATGAAGACATGACCGCTTTCTTGATCTCTCCAAGCAGCATTTTTGCAAGTCCCTCGTACAGCTTGAGGATAACATTTCCAACAAATGCTTCACATACGATGACATCTGCAGCACCATTTGGAATCTCTCGTGCCTCTATACTTCCCACAAAGTTGATATCCTTACATTCCTTGAGCAGTGGATATGTCTCCTTTACGAGGGCGTTACCCTTCTCCTCCTCGTCACCTATATTGACGATGGCTACTCTTGGCTTCTCGATCTTCTCAATGTTCTCCATATATATAGAACCCATCTTTGCAAACTGGAGCAGGTGCTCAGGTCTTGCATCGACATTGGCACCGCAATCGATAAGAAGTGAATATCCCTTGGTTGTAGGGATGAGTGGTGCCAGAGGTGATCTCTTCACACCCTTGGATCTTCCGACAATAAGCTGTCCTCCTGCAAGGATTGCTCCTGAGCTTCCGGCTGAGATTATCGCATCAGCCTCTCCACTTTTTACCATATTCATTCCAACTGTAAGTGATGAGTCATTCTTGCTCCTGATCGCCTGAACAGGTGCATCGTGACATGTGATCTCCTCAGTACAGTTCTTTATCTCTATCTTGGAGGTGTCATATGTGTACTTTGCAAGCTCACCCTTTATGACAGCCTCTTTTCCAGTGAGAATTATATGAGCCTTTGCCCCTTCGTTTACAGCTTCTACAGCACCTCTTATGATCCACTCCGGTGCATAATCTCCGCCCATAGCATCTACTACAATTCTTGTATCGCCCATATCAAAACTCTCCTATCTTACGTGTATTATGGGATATCCCACCATATAATTATTTTTAGGTGCAAACGCACAAGGTCATTATATATTTCTGAATTGTCAAAGTCAAATATTTCAGTACAAATATACAAAACGCCATGTATATATGTGCACGAAAAAAGACCTTCCTTATTATAAAAATAAGAAAGGTCTTGTTTATTCTACTACTCAAATACCGAGTGAGAACTGGAAATTACTCAGCAACTGAGATAATCTCTTTCTTGTTGTATGAACCGCAGTTCTTACAAACTCTGTGTGGAACCATTAACTCGCCACACTTGCTGCACTTAACTAATGCTGGTGCAGACATCTTCCAGTTAGCTCTTCTCTTATCTCTTCTAGCCTTTGAGCTCTTATTCTT
>CAVCCL010000176.1:0-32994 GCA_963600665.1 Bifidobacterium catenulatum
GGATACAGCAGGGATGCGGATATGTCCCTGCGATAAAATGATACGGAGAACAGAAGATGACATTGACACCGGAGCAGAAGGATATAATAGATAAATATGTGAAGAAGCCAGAGTGGAGAGTGGCGGGCAAAAGAGCGGACTTTAATGCCATAGGCGAGAGGTTCGGTGTGAGTCCTGTTGTGGCGAGGGTTATCACGAACAGAGGAGTCACCGGGGAGAAAGCCATAGCTATGTACCTTGATGGCGACTGGGATTCCATGCACGATCCGGCACTGATGAAGGATATGGTGGAAGCCGGTGAGATAATAAAGGAAAAGCTCAGCGATAACAGGAGGATAAGGATAATCTCGGACTACGACGTGGACGGAGTTACCTCCAATTATATATTGCTTCTCGGTCTTCGGAGAACATGGGCGGTGCTGCACGGAAGCTGCGCTGATGACTGCACCGTGGTGGATTACGACATTCCACATCGAGTGCATGATGGATACGGAATAAATAAAAGACTTATAGATGCCGCCATAGCGGATGGTGTTGATACTATCATAACCTGCGACAATGGAATAGCGGCGATAGAACAGGTGAGATATGCGAAGGAGCGCGGGCTTACGGTCATCGTCACGGATCACCATCAGATCCCATTTGAGGAGAGGGATGGCGGTGAGCGGGTATATATGCTGCCCCAGGCGGATGCTGTCATAGACAATCAGAGGCAGGACTGTGAATATCCATTCAAGGGGCTGTGCGGGGCCGGCGTTGCGTTCAAGCTCATCCAGTACATGTACAGGATATGCGGGATAGTCGAGAGCGAGGTAAATGAATTCATGGAGATCCTGGGGCTGGCTACCAACTGTGACATGATGGATCTGGTGGATGAGAACAGACTCTATGTAAAATATGCCCTTGAAAGTCTGAAGGACAGCCGCAATCCGGGTCTGAATGCCCTCATGAGGCTCAGCGGCAGAAATGAGAAGAAGATATCAACGTATGACCTGGGATTTCTGATAGGGCCGTGCATCAATGCGGCGGGAAGACTGGGGGATGCGAAACAGAGCCTTGAGTTCCTGCTTGAGAGAGATCCAAATGTCGCCGAGGCAAGGGCGAGGGAACTGCTGGCTGTCAACAATGAGAGAAAGAACATGACGGAGGCCGGGGCGAGACATATCACAGATATGCTTGAGACTGCCACTGTGAACGGAGAGTTCGGACAGGCGGCTACCCTTGCGGACAAGGTGCTTGTGGTGTATATACCGGCTGTACATGAGAGTGTTGTGGGAATAATCGCCAGCAGGCTCAAGGAGGCATACACAAGACCTGTGATGGTGTTCACGGACGCAGAGACACCGGGGATACTGAAAGGATCGGGAAGATCCATAGACAGCTACAACATGTTCGAGGAGCTGAACCGGTTCCGGGAGATGTTTACTGCATTTGGCGGACATGCCATGGCGGCGGGCTTTTCCATAGAGAAGGAGAGGCTTGACGAGCTGAGGCGGAAGCTCAATGAAGCGGCGGTGCTGACGGATGAAGATATAACACCTAAGCTGATGATAGATGTGGCCATGCCGCTGGCGTACAACAGCATAGAGCTTACGGAACAGATCGAGAGGCTTGAGCCATACGGAAAGGGCAACAGGAAACCGCTGTTTGCACAGGCGGCAGTACCGGTGCGAAGGGCGCAGATACTGGGAAGAAACAAAAATCTTCTGAAGCTCCAGCTTGATACCGGGTACGGAAGGTGCGTGGATGCCATAGATTTTGATCCGGATACATTTGTGAAAAACATAAAACAGTGGTTTGGAGAGGATGAATGTGTTAAAATGTTAAATGGTCAGCCGAACGCCGTAGTGATAGATGTCGCATACTATCCGACCATCAATGAATATATGGGAAGACGTTCACTCCAGATGAAGATGGAGGCCTATAACAAGGGAATATAAGCTGACTTTGATGAGAATACTATTAAGTACATTTGTAATATATATCATACAGGAGGACGTAAGATGAGTGAGGTAGAAAAGTATATCAAGAGTATTCCTGATTTCCCACAGCCGGGAATCATATTCAGGGATGTGACAAGTGTAACAGAGGATCCTGAGGGCATGAAGCTGGCCATTGATGAGATGGACAAGCTGCTGGAGGGAGTAGATTACGATGTCATCGCCGGAGCAGAGTCCAGAGGATTTATATTTGGAGCACCGCTGGCATACAAGAACGGCAAGGGACTTGTTCTCGTGAGAAAGAAGGGCAAGCTTCCAAGAGAGACCGTGGAGATGTCTTACGATCTTGAGTATGGACAGGCTACTATAGAGATACATAAGGATTCCATCAAGCCGGGCGAGAAGGTCGTGCTGGTGGATGATCTTATTGCAACAGGCGGAACCATAGAGGCTGCGGCTAAGCTCATAGAGAGCCTTGGCGGAATAGTAGTCAAGATGGTATTCCTCATAGAGCTGACAGACCTGAAGGGAAGAGAGAGACTTTCCAAATATGACGTGGCTTCAGTAGTACAGTTTGAGGGCGAATGATCAGGGCAGAATAAAACAGGAAGTGTGGTGAGCATATGGGAGAGACATTGGATAAGACACAGGACAATATAATAGCTCAGGAGACGAAGAGAGCTGCGGAAGCAGGTGTTATCACCTCGGAGCAGGCCACGAAGGATGGAATAGCAGCCATCGAGAAGGCTCTTGCGTCTGGCAAGAATGTTCCTCAGAACGAACTTATAAAGCTGGAGGAGCAGGCGAATAAGCAGATGAAGGCGAAGAGAGAGATAGATCTGTCCACACCGGCAGATTTTACACCGCCGGAGGAATTGTATAAGGAGCTTATCTCAAGGATACTCACATATCACCCATCTGCCGACATCACTATGATAGAGAAGGCATATAAGGTGGCGGACGCTGCCCACAAGGGACAGCTCAGAAAGTCCGGGGAGCCTTATATCATGCACCCTCTGAATGTGGCCATAATCCTGGCAGAGCTCGAGCTCGATAAGGAGACGATAGTGGCAGGAATACTCCACGATGTTGTTGAGGACACAGTCATGACATCGGAGGAGATAGCAGCGGAGTTCTCCGAGGAGGTTGCCTTCCTTGTGGATGGTGTTACAAAGCTGACACAGCTCAAGATGACCACGGACAAGATAGAGGTTCAGGCGGAGAATCTGCGTAAGATGTTCCTCTCCATGGCAAAGGATATCAGAGTCATACTGATAAAGCTGGCGGACAGACTCCACAATCTGAGAACTCTCCAGTATCAGTCGCCGGAGAAGCAGATAGAGAAGGCCAGAGAGACCATGGATATATATGCGCCTATCGCGCACAGACTTGGTATCAGCAAGATCAAGGTCGAGCTGGATGACCTGTCCATGATGTACCTCATGCCGGATGTGTACAAGGATCTCAAGGCGCAGATAGATGAGAAGCTTACTGAGAGGGATGCATATATCAAGAGGGTCGTTGCCGATGTCAAGAAGCATATCGACAATGCCGGACTTGAGGCTGAGATAGACGGAAGAGTAAAGCATTTCTTCAGTATATATAAGAAGATGAAGAACCAGAACAAGACTCTGGATCAGATATACGATATATTTGCGGTACGTATCAAGGTGAATACGGTCAGAGACTGTTACTCAGCGCTGGGTATCATCCATGAGATGTACAAGCCTATTCCGGGAAGATTCAAGGACTACATAGCCATGCCTAAGTCCAACATGTATCAGTCCCTTCACACCACACTGATCGGACCTGAGGGACAGCCATTTGAGATACAGATAAGAACCTACGAGATGCACAGGACGGCTGAGTATGGTATCGCTGCGCACTGGAAGTACAAGGAGAACATAACCGGTACGGTCATGCAGAAGGAGGAGGAGAAGCTCTCCTGGCTCCGCCAGATCCTTGAGTGGCAGAGGGATACCGATGACAACAAGGAGTTCATGAGCTTTGTCAAGACTGACCTTGACCTCTTTGCTGAACAGGTATACTGCTTTACTCCTGCCGGAGATGTTAAGAACCTTCCTAGCGGATCCACACCTATAGATTTTGCCTATGCCATCCATACGGCGGTGGGTAACAAGATGGTCGGTGCAAGGATCAACGGACGACAGGTTCCTATAGATACCAAGCTCAACAACGGAGATCGTGTGGAGATCATAACCTCACAGAACTCCACAGGACCAAGCCGTGACTGGCTGAACATAGTCAAGAGTACACAGGCGAGGACAAAGATCAACCAGTGGTTTAAGCATCAGCTCAAGGATGAGAACATCAGCCGCGGAAGAGAGCTCATACTGAACTACTGCAAATCAAAGGGAATAGACTACTCCATGTACTCAAAGCCTGAGTATCAGGAGAAGATATACAAGAAGTACAATTTCCAGGATTGGGATTCCATAGTTGCCGCCGTTGGACATGGCGGAATCAAGGAAGGTCAGATAGTAAACCGTCTGATCGATGAGTACAACAAGGAGCACAAGCCACAGACTGCCACGAACGCTGAGGTTCTGGACGAGTATTCGGTGAAGAAGAACCATGGCAACCATATCGGCAAGGGCGGAATAATCGTAAACGGCATAGATGACGTTGCCGTGAGATTCTCCAAGTGCTGTTCACCTGTTCCGGGGGATGAGATCATAGGATTTATCACCAGAGGACGAGGTGTGTCCATACACCGTACCGACTGTGTAAATGTGTTGTGCATGAGCGAGGCGGACAGAGCCAGAGTCATCGAGGCCGAGTGGAAGGATGACGCTGTTGCATCGAACACATACATGACAGAGATAAATATATATGCGGACGACAGAAACGGCATATTATTTGACATAACCAAGATCCTCAGCGAGGCAAATATAAACGTAAACAGTATCAACAGCCGTACAAGCAAGCAGGGCAAGGCTACGATCACGATTTCATTTGCGATCAAGTCGAAGGAACAGTTGAATACGATAATTGCCAAGATAAGGAATGTTGATAATATAATTGATATAGAGAGAACTACGGGCTGATGGCCGGAAAGGTTTATATGGCGGAATTAAAAGTTATCAGAAGTGAGCTGGGAGGATTCCAGACGAATTGTTATATAGTGGCAAATGAGCAGACCGGGGAGGCGATAGTCATTGATCCTTCATGGAATGCGGATTATATATACAACACACTGAAGAAGAATGAGTATACCTGCGTTGGCATTTATCTCACCCACGGTCATGTGGATCATATGGCGGCGATGGGAGATCTAAAGGAACTCACAGGCGCGGATACATATGCTTCGGAGGACGAGAAGGAAGTTCTCGGCAACAGCAGGGTGAACCTGTCGGCGATGATGACCAGTGTATTTGAAAAGGTGATAGAGACTGAGACGGATCACTATCTGAGCGATGGCAGTGTGAAGAAGCTGCTTGGCACTGAGATGAGATGCATCAGTGTGCCGGGACATACCAGAGGCGGAATGTGCTATTACTTCGAGTCAGAGAATATACTGTTCTCAGGGGATACGCTGTTCAAATACAGTGTGGGAAGATCGGATTTCCCTACAGGTGATGAGCATGCGCTGCTCGAGAACATAAGAGAGAAGCTGTTTGTGCTTCCTGATGATACCGTGGTGTACCCTGGACACGGGGAGACAACACTTATAAGAAAAGAGAAGAAGATGAATCCGTTCTTTTGATGGCGGATCATGGTGGAAATATGATATTACTGATACAGAATATAGAAGATTACAACAATGATCTCCGGGTGAGTCTCCAGGCCTTCTACGGCGGTGAGAGAATAGTGGTCCCGGAGATATTTGACAAAAAGCCGGAGCTTAAGGCGGAGATAGACAAGGAGCTTGTGGCGGATATAGATGACAATAGAATAAATATAGAGCTGTATTCTGTAGCAGACGGAGGAGAGCGGACTCTGGCGTGCAGCACACAGATCCCTGTGGATGGCGACTGCCGGGATAAGAGTGCCGTGAGGAATCCGTTAAAGCTGGCGATATACAACATGCTTTCGGAGTATACAGGCCGCAGACTTCCGTGGGGTTCCCTGACGGGTATCAGGCCTACGAAGATAGCTGTGTCTTATATGGAAGCCGGGATGACCTCAGAGGATATAATAGGAAACTACCAGGAGATATATGGAACCTCCCGTGAGAAAGCCGGGCTGGCAGTGGCGGTGGCTGACAGGGAGAAGAAGATCATATACTCTGTGGCGGAGGAGGACGAATACTGTCTGTATATAGGCATACCGTTCTGTCCGACAAGATGTTTGTACTGTTCATTTACCTCATATCCGATCGCGGTATATAAGAATAAGGTGGATGCATATCTGGACGCAGTCGAGAAAGAGATGGCATACGTTGCGGAGGCATATTCCGGAAAACGGCTCATATCAATATATGTGGGAGGCGGAACGCCGTCATCCATATCTGCGGAGCATATGGACAGACTCTGCAGCATGATAGAGAAGTCATTTGACCTGTCGCAGGTGAGGGAGTTCACCATAGAAGCGGGCAGACCAGACAGCACCACATTTGACAAGCTTGAGGTCATGAAGCGCCACGGAGTGACGCGTATAAGCATAAATCCACAGACCATGAACGAGGAGACACTGAGGACCATAGGCAGGGCACATACGCCGGAGCAGACGGTCATAGCCATGGAGAATGCACGGAGAGCGGGATTTGACAACATCAACATGGATCTGATAGTGGGACTTCCGGGAGAGGACACGGCCAGTGTGGAGAACACGCTGAGACAGGTGAAGGAGCTTTCCCCTGAAAGTCTGACGGTTCACACCCTTGCAATCAAGAGGGCGGCGAATCTGAACATAGAGATTGACAAATACCGTGACACCCTGAAGTCGGATATAGACAGCCAGCTCGGTGCTGTTACGAGGGCTGCGGCAGATATGGGGCTTGATCCGTACTACCTGTACAGACAGAAGAATATGACCGGCAATCTGGAGAACGTGGGTTATTCGAAGCCGGGGCTTGAGTGCCTGTACAATATACTCATCATGGAGGAGAGGACTGACATCATCGGTCTCGGTGCCGGAAGCTCATCCAAGCTTGTGGTGAGACCAGGACATGACGGAGTGACAGAGGGAACACGTATAGACAGAATAGAGAATTGTAAGAGTGTAGACGATTATATAGCTCGAATAGATGAGATGATCGAGCGTAAGAAAGCGGGATTTATATGGGATTAGCATTGGAGAAGGATGCAGAAGAATGCTATTCAGTTGATATGAATGATGCGGTGCGCCATGGAATGTGTGTGAGTATACTGGCATCTGAGCTGGCGAGGGAGCTGGGCTGTGATGAGGAGTTCATACACAAGGTTGCCGTGGCGGGAATGTTGCACGATGTGGGAAAGCTGCAGGTGAGTCCTTATATATATGGACGACAGCGCAATACGATGAAGATCGAGGAGATGAGATACGTCAGGCTGCATGCCAAGCTTGGCGCAGAGATACTTAAGCGGGAGGGCTACGATCAGGACATAGTGGATATGGTGCACTATCACCATGAGAACTATGACGGCTCAGGTTATCCGTACAGGATGCGGGGCGATGAGATACCACTCGGCGCAAGGCTTATCAGAGTGTGCGATGTGTTCAGCGCACTGGTCAGCGACAGACCATATAGGAAGGCATTTGACGCGGATACGGCATTTGGAATGGTGATAGATGAGGTTAGGCACTTCGACATGAAGGCGTTCCTGGCGTTCCAGCGGCTGATCAACACCACAGACATCATGAGCAGGGTTGATCAGGTACTTCACGGTGATATACCAGGTCTTGACGAAAAATGAAAAAAGTGTATAGTGACATAAGGAAAGTTTTTAATTTTAGGAGGATAGCGTAAGATGGCAGAATCTATGCAGGGGCTTAAGAGAAGCCACAGATGTACAGAGGTTAGCAGTGCCAACATAGGTGAGAAGGTCACCGTGATGGGCTGGGTTCAGAAGAGCAGAAATAAAGGTGGAATAATCTTTGTAGATCTTCGAGATAGAAGTGGAATATTACAGGTTATATTTGAAGAGTCACAGTGTGGCGCAGAGTGCTTCGAGAAGGCAGGAAAGCTCCGTTCAGAGTTCGTTGCAGCCATCGAGGGAACAGTGTGTAAGCGTGCAGGTGCAGTGAATGAGAACCTTGCAACCGGAGATATAGAGGTTGTTGCAAGCAGCCTCCGTATACTGTCAGAGGCAGAGACGCCTCCATTCCCTATAGAGGAGAACAGCAAGACAAAAGAGGAGATAAGACTCAAGTACAGATATCTCGACCTCAGACGTCCTGACCTCCAGAGAAATCTCATCATGAAGAGTAAGGTAGCCACCATCGCCAGACAGTTCATGGCAGATGAGGGATTCCTTGAGATAGAGACACCTATGCTGACCAAGTCAACACCAGAGGGAGCAAGAGATTACCTTGTGCCAAGCCGTGTACACCCTGGCACATTCTATGCTCTGCCACAGTCACCACAGCTCTTCAAGCAGCTTCTTATGTGCTCTGGTTACGACAGATATTTCCAGATCGCAAGATGCTTCCGTGACGAGGATCTCCGTGCAGACAGACAGCCGGAGTTCACCCAGATGGATATGGAGCTCTCATTTGTGGACGTTGACGATGTAATCGATGTAAATGAGCGTCTTCTTGCAAAGCTCTTCAAGGAGATACTTGATCTCGACATCCAGCTTCCAATCCAGAGAATGACCTGGCAGGAGGCAATGGACAGATTTGGTTCAGATAAGCCTGACCTCAGATTTGGTCTTGAACTCAAGGATGTCAGCGATGTTGTCAAGGACTGTGAGTTCGGAGTATTCACAGGTGCCCTTGCAAATGGCGGAACAGTCCGCGGTATCAATGCCGAGGGACAGGGAAGCATGCCTAGAAAGAAGATAGATGCCCTTATCGAGTATGCAAAGACATACGGCGCAAAGGGTCTTGCATATATAGTTATCAACGAGGATGGAAGCTACAAGTCATCATTTGCCAAGTTCATGACAGAGGAGCAGATGAACGCCCTCGTGGCAGCTATGGATGGAAAGCCTGGCGACCTGCTTCTGTTCGCAGCAGACAAGACAAAGGTTGTATGGACAGTCCTCGGCGCACTGAGATGCCATCTGGCAGAGCTCATGGGACTTGTGGACAAGAATGTATACAGATTCGTGTGGATCACAGAGTTCCCACTTCTTGAGTGGTCAGATGAGGAGAACAGATTCACAGCTATGCACCATCCATTTACAATGCCTATGGAGGAGGATCTTCAGTACATCGATTCTGATCCGGGCAGGGTTCGTGCAAAGGCTTATGATATAGTATTAAACGGAAATGAGATCGGTGGAGGTTCAGTCAGAATCCATCAGGATGACATTCAGGAGAAGATGTTCGAGTGCCTTGGCTTCACAAAGGCTCAGGCTCACGAGAGATTCGGATTCCTTCTGGATGCGTTCAAGTACGGAGTACCACCTCACGCAGGACTTGCCTATGGCCTTGACCGTCTGGTCATGCTCATGGCAAAGCAGGATTCTATCCGTGACGTCATCGCATTCCCTAAGGTAAAGGATGCATCATGTCTCATGACAAATGCACCTGACTATGTAGACGACAAGCAGCTCGCTGAGCTTGGAATTGAGGTAACTCCTGAGGCTGAGGCCGAGATCGAGGCAGAGAAGAGCGCACCTGCAGACGCAGAGTAGAATGACAGAATAATATACAGAAGGACGAGCTTCTGATACGGAGGCGGGATATCAAACAGGATATCCCGCCTCTTTTTTGCGTTTACAGACATAAAGGGCAGATGGGGTACATATACTATACCAAAGTGTGTTAAGTGGCTTAAAAGGACAGCCAGGCACCTTAAAAAGCAAATGGCGGAGGTGATACATGTGGAAAATGAAAAAGAGTTTCTAAGAGGGAGAATGTGGGGCAGACTCACCTTCCTGCTGGTGGTTGCACTGGAGCTCATGATATTCTGCGTTGGATGTGCAAGGTTTGAGGTGTCGGACAGTGGTGAGCCGCTTCTCTATGACGTGTGCGATGAGACCATGCTGCCGGATGAACTGGTTACCATCATAGACAAAAAGAAGGAAAAGCCATTCAATCTCGTATATTCAAACAGCACATATACATATATAGTCATCGCTGCGGGCATGCAGGAGAGGGATGACGTTGGGGTGACTCTGGAGGAGATGTACAAGGACGACAATGCTATTTACATCAAGGGCGTTCTCAGGCAGGTGGCAACTCCGACGGATGGCGTGAAGGGAGATAATGTATCATTTCCTTATATGGTGGTCAGGATAGTGAAGATGGATCTTCCGGTTGTATTCAAGTAGAACGGTATATCATAAAAAATAAGGTGGGGAAAATATGGAGCTTACTAAGAACAGGATCACAACGACGAATCTTAAGGCGGCAAAATACGTTGAGTTTACCGTGGATGACGATTTCAATGTCCCTGATGTGAAGGGGGACATAGACAGACAGATAGCCAGCAAAGGACAGGTGACGATAGAAAACATAGACGTCATGGAGGGCAGGGCGCGTATCACAGGAACCGTGAGCTACGCCATCCTCTACCAGACGGACCGGGAGGGGGATTCATTTGAGAGCCATGACGGTGAGCTGCCGTTTGAGGAGACGGTAAATGCGGATGAACTGTCGCTGGGAGATAAGGTTTCCGTACAGGGCGTGCTGGAGGATCTGTACGTGACAGTGATAAATTCCAGAAAATACGAGGTGAGAGGGCTTGTGGGCGTGAAGCTCTGGGCGTGCCAGCAGATCACCGCAGAGGGCGCCGTGGGCATAGCGAACGGATCCGGGATAGAGTGCATGACGGAGAAGGTAAGCTTTACGAATCTTGCGGCGAGTTCCAGAGACATAATGAAGATAAAGGAGGACATAGAGATCCCGGCAAATAAGCCGAATATCGGACGTGTGCTGTGGGATCAGGTGACATTCTCGGAGATAGAGAGCCGTGCCACGGATGTGGGGGTACATATAAGCGGCAAGATGGACATATTTGTCATATACAAGCCGGATGATGAGGTGGCTCCGGTGCAGTACGTCAGCGCCACGAGGGAGTTCCAGGACACTGTGAACTGCGATGGGATAGACGAGGATATGATACTGGACGATATGATAACTGCATCCCGCGGTTCGGTGTCCGTGCGTGCAAATGACGGCGGCGAGGACAGGATACTCCAGGTGGAGAGCAGCCTCAATGTGGACATCAAGGTGTACGAGGACGTGGAGGCGGATCTTCTCAAGGATATGTTCTCATATTCTGCGCAGGTCGATCCGGTAAGAAGCAGGTTCAGCTACGAGAACCTTCTCATGAGAAACAATGCAAAAACGAGGGTCGTGAAGAAGGAGAGGCTCAAGAGCAGCCAGCCGTCCATTCTCCAGATCGTAAATGTGACGGGCAGTGTGGATATAGACGATGTCAGGCCGGCGGATGACGCCGTGGTCGTCGAGGGCGCCGTGAAGGCAGCAGTTCTCTATGTGTCATCGGATGACAGCAGACCTCTGTGTCAGATGGAGGTGGTGGCTCCATTTTCGTACAGGGTGGAGACTGTTCCGCTCAGAACTCAGGATTCCATCAGGATTACCCCTGCACTCAATCAGATCACGGCGGCGCTGCCGGGTAATGACGAGGTGGAGATAAAGGCCATAGTGGACATGGGTATGACTATATTTACCCGGAAAGAGATAGAGCTTATCGATGACATGACGGTGGCTCCGGTCGATATGAAGAAGAAAGCGTTGGCACCGGGCATAGTGGGCTATGTCGTGCGTGACGGTGACAGCATATGGTCGATCGCAAAACAGTATTATTCCAGTCTTGATTCCATAAGAAAGCTCAACAGCCTTGAGGGGGATGACGTGAAAGCCGGTGACCGGCTGATAGTGGTCAAATGTGCGGGAAAGAATTAGCTGTTGCCCTTCCAGTGTATATCGTATTTTCCCGGTGATCTGGGATCCTGGTCGGTGACAGCGGCTTCTCTGTAATATTCTTCGTATGGAACAGGGTTGTTGGTGATTCCAAGAATGTAATCGGATGACACGTTATATAACTCGGTGAGATAGATAAGGTGATGGATGGGCAGCGCACTTGCGCCTCTTTCATAACGTGCGTACATGGTCTGTGAGGTGTTCAGATAGCGGGCAACATATTGTTGTGTAAAGTCATGATCTTCCCGCAGTCCACGGATTCTTTCTATATACTTTTTATCCTTGCTAAATTCCATATACTGCATTCGATCACCCGAAAAAATGATAACATACGGGTTTATAGCCATTTTAATTTTAGTAAATATGTTTACTAAACGAGACGGTAACAAAAAAGTGCAATCATAGCTGACAGCTATAATTGCACTTAAGCTTGTGTATTTCCATTAATCAGGGTTATTATGCCTGCTCATTGGCCTCTTTGTCGTCCTTCTCAGGGAGAAGTCTCTTGAACAGTGGAACGAGCTGTGCGGCGATGACAGCCTTAACGAGGTCGAGTGGAATGAATGCCACGAAACCTGATAAGAATGCAACCTTCCATGTGAGGTTACCGTTGAACTTCCACCAGATCATTCCCACGATATCAATGATCACGACACCTATGATCGCAACGATCGTATACTTAAGTCTCTTGTACTTTTTGCCCTTGATGAGACCGACTACGATCGATGCAATGATGAATGAGAAGGTGTATCCGCCGAATACTCCGAACAGGTATCCAAGACCTGCGCCTCCACCGATGAATACAGGAACGCCGATGGCACCCATGATCATCCAAAGTGCTATTATGATCGTTGAGTCTCTGAGCTCAAATACGAGAGCTATCAGAATTATCATAAAGTTGAGTAATGTGATGTGTGCTGCGTTAGGGAGTGGTGTTGGAATGCTCAGGTAAGCGGATGCACACAGAATTGCAGTGAACATGGCCATCATGACCAGCTCTACAGTGGTAAATGCTTTTTTCATTTGTAATAATCCTCCAGTGATAGTAATGCCCGTGTACAGCTTATTCACAACAAATCCAGGTAGTTTCGACGGGCTGATGACGAATACTGCCTGGATTTGTTAACCTATACACAAGGGCTATGGTTGACATTATATATACACATGGAAGAAATGTCAACCATAAATTTTGAACGCAGGTTAACATTTGCAAAACACACGTTATTGTGTAAAATACTTAATATAGAGTTCGAACGATATACAGAGTGTATACACAGGAGGCGGGATATGATAAAGGTCGGAATCACAGAGATCGATATTGGATACGAGGATAAGGAGTATGCCAGGGAGCACTGTCTTGAGGTCATGCAGGAGGCATATGAGAATGGCGTTGAGCTCCTGGTGTTTCCTGAGATGACGCTGACGGGATTTACCATGATGCCCGCGCGCATGTGGGAGGCGTACAGGGATGGCATGATTCCGGAGAGCATTTCGTTCTTCATGGAGAACAGCAGGAAATACGATATGGCCATGGCATTTGGTTATATAGAAGCTTTCATGGCTGATGGAAGCGGTGAGTTTGATGATAGCGGGAGGAAGGTATTTGAAAATAAGCTGGCGATCGTCAGCGGTGATGAGGTGATCATGGATTACGCCAAGATACATCCTTTTTCGTTCAGCGGCGAGGACAGGGTGTACCGGGCAGGAAGCCGAATTTGTCAGGCAAATGTCAAGGATCTGAGGCTGGGCGGATACATATGCTATGATCTTAGATTCCCGGAGATATTTTCGGCAGCTAGGGATTCTTATGATGCCATACTTGTGATAGCCAACTGGCCCGAGGAGAGGGTCGCGCAGTGGGAAGCGCTGCTCAGGGCGCGTGCGATCGAGAATCAGGCATACGTGATAGGCGTGAACAGAGTGGGCATGGGTAAAAGGGAGAGATATGTCCCGAGCTCACA
This sequence comes from Bifidobacterium catenulatum, assembly GCA_963600665.1. Taxonomy (GTDB): domain Bacteria; phylum Bacillota; class Clostridia; order Lachnospirales; family Lachnospiraceae; genus Coprococcus. The sequence continues at coordinate 13,904 of CAVCCL010000176.1, forward strand.
TATATATGATGTCTACGGCAACGAGCTGGCGGAGAGGGTGAGCGACAGACTGCTCGTTGCAGAGCTGGATCCTGCGGTCATAGCCGGAGCCAGAAAGACATTTCCGCAGGGCAGAGACAGGAAGAATGATTTTTACAGGTCAATATTATAGAACTATTTGACTAGTGTATAAAACTGGTGTTCTCTTTGGTGCTTGTAATATTTTGTCAGATGGTTTACAATGGATAGAGGCAATGAGGAGGTAAAACTTATATGAATAAGGACGATTGCATTTTTTGTAAGATAGCCAACGGTGAGATTCCATCAGCGACAGTTTATGAGGATAGTATCTGCAGAGTAATACTTGATGTGAATCCTGCTAACAAGGGCCATGCGCTTATTATCCCGAAAGAACATTTTGACAATATATACAGCATGGATGCTGAGACAGCAGCCAAGATATTTACTATAGCTACAGAGGTGGCAAAGGCACAGAAGGCTGAGCTGAATCCGGACGGACTGAATATCCTTCAGAACAACGGCGAGGCAGCAGGCCAGACTGTATTCCACTTCCATATGCACCTTGTTCCAAGATACATCAAGGACAACGTGACTATGACCTGGATACCGGGTAAGGCTGATACAGAGGAGCTGTCAACATTGTCTAAGGCTCTCAGAAAGAGAATCTAGGCGATTGAAGATAGATATATAAGGTTTTGTGAGAAGAGCAGCACATGATGAACATAAGTCATGTGCTGTTTTTTCTGTTACGGTGTCACTGATAGGAAGAGCAGACGGCAGGAAAGGACTGTATATGGAATATAATGATGAAACTGAGGACAGAGGGCTGAGGAGGTTGTCGTCAAATGCGCTCAAGCTGACAGCCTGTGTGTGTATGGTAGTAGATCACATAGGCATAGTATTTATGGATAACAACTATATAATGCGCGCTGTGGGGCGTCTGGCATTTCCTGTATTTGCATTCCTGCTTGTACAGGGGCTTCTGCATACATCCGACGTGAGGAGGTATCTCCTGAGGCTTGGGATATTTGCGGTGGTGTCAGAGATACCATTTGATCTGGCAATGCACGATACAATCTGGTATCCGGGGTCTCAGAACATATTCTTCACCCTGACAGCCGGATTGTTTGCCATATACGCCATGGATAGCCGGGGGCCGATCGGAAGATGGAAGGTCGAGATCGCACTGGCCGCAGCACTTCTGGCGGAGTTCCTGAGATTCGACTATGGTATGGCAGGAGTGGGAATCATAGTCATGTTCTATCTGATCGAGAAGGAGCGGAGTGGTGCGGATACACATACTCTGGCATATTTTAATAAGAAGCAAAACCTTGAGATCGTGGTGCTCAGTTCGCTGGTGTACATTCTCTGCCTGGGCATGAATCAGTTATACGCTCTGCTGGCGATGATACCTGTGAACATGTACAGCGGAGAGCGGGGTAGAATGAAGCTCAAGTATTTCTTCTACCTGTTTTATCCCCTGCATTTGCTGCTTATATGGTTTATATGGAAAAGTCTACGATAGACTGGCGGCGAGCTGGTGAGTAAAACGTTAACGTATACATAAATGATGTATAAAAATCCATATTATCAGACCGGATAATTCTTATAATTGTATGTGGATCAGCAAATGATCTGCCTGCCGGCGGATGATTCACAGGCAGGGGATATTGTCCGGGAGGGTTTTGTAAAAGATGGCAGATGATATGGAAAAGAAAGGTCTTTTGAACAGAATAATAGATGGAATATCAGGAATATTTCTTCCTGTTGTGAATGTACTCAGTGCGGCGGGAATACTCAAGGGCATACTGGTCATACTGACGACCACGGGCGTACTCAGCGAAAGCGGAGAGACGTACATGGTGCTGTCGGCTATGTCGGATGCCCTGTTTTATTTCCTGCCACTGGTGCTTGCCTACTCCTCGGCAGAGAAATTCGGTGCGAACAAATATGTGGCTGTGGTCGTAGCTGGTGTGAGCATGTACCCTGTGTTAAACACAGTCCTGGAATCGGGGCAGACGGTTCATTTCCTTGGGATCCCGCTTATGGGCGTGACATATCACTCTAGTGTACTTCCGGCGATCATGGCGGTGGGACTTCTGTATTATGTCGAGAAGCTATTGAACAGATTCCTTCCGGAGATGATAAAGGGCTTTATGGTGCCGATGATAAGCATAGTGGTGGTGAGTTTTGCGATGCTGTTGGTGTTCGGTCCGGTTGGCGCGATAGTTGGCAAAGGCCTCGCGGTGGGGTATGAATGGCTGTACGGCCACTCGGCCATATTGGCGGGTGCCGTGATAGGAATGCTTATACAGCCAATGGTCATATTTGGTTTCCACTGGAGCCTGTTCCTTGTGAGCATGAACAACGTGGCAGTGAAGGGCAGGGACACGATACTTGCGCTCATAGCTCCTGCGGTATTTGCCCAGGCGGGTGCCGCCCTTGCGGTCATGGTGAAGAGCAAGGACAAGGCATTCCGCACGACCTGCGCCTCCGCAGCGCTGTCGGCAGTGCTGGGAATCACAGAGCCCGCGATGTTCGGCGTGAACCTGCCGAGAAAGAAACCGATGGTAGCCGTGTGCATAGGCGGCGCCGTGGGCGGTGCCATTGCCGGAGCGTCAGGCGCTTCTGCAGTGAGCTTCGTGCTCCCGGGGGCAGCCTCCATGCCGGTATTCCTCGGTGCAGGCTTCGGCATGCTCATGGTGGCAAGTGTCGTGGGGATGGCGGTGGCGTTTGGATTGACGCTGGTTATGGGGGAAAATACTCATTAAGCATCATTCCCCCAAAAAATGTGTTGACTAATAACTCTCGATGATATAGAGTAATGATTGCATTTATAGATATTAGAAAAACGCTCTTATTCAGAATGGTGGAGTCAGAAGGGACGAAGAAGCCATGGCAACCCCGATGTCAGATTCGGAAGGTGCCGACCTGAGCGACGCAGATATGTAGGTGATACAGGATCTGTGATCGAACAATGAGAGGCTTGACAGACACGATCAAACCGCTCATACGAAGCGGTTTTTCTTATGTACAAAAAAGAAAGGAAGTAGTATGGAAAGAAGATTATTTACATCGGAATCAGTAACAGAAGGACATCCTGACAAAATCTGTGACCAGATATCAGATGCAGTGCTTGACGCGCTGATGGAGCAGGATCCAATGAGCCGTGTGGCATGTGAGACATCCATCACAACAGGTCTTGTGCTTGTCATGGGAGAGATCACAACCAACGCTTATGTGGATATTCAGAAGATCGTTCGTGAGACTATCAGAGAGATCGGATACGACAGAGCAAAATACGGATTTGACTGCGATACATGCGGTGTTATCACAGCTATAGACGAGCAGTCATCAGATATCGCCATGGGAGTTGACAAGGCACTCGAGGCAAAGGAGCACCTCATGAGCGAGGATGACATCGAGGCGATAGGTGCCGGAGATCAGGGTATGATGTTCGGATTTGCAACAAATGAGACACCTGAGTACATGCCATATCCTATAGCACTTGCTCATAAGCTGGCAAGAAAGCTTACAGAGGTCAGAAAGAACGGAACACTCCCATACTTAAGACCAGATGGAAAGACACAGGTTACAGTGGAGTATGATGAGAATGACAAGCCTGTAAGACTTGATGCGGTTGTTCTCTCAACACAGCACGGAGAGGAAGTCAGCCAGGAACAGATCCACGCTGACGTTAAGAAGTATATATTCGACGAGGTTCTTCCACAGGAGCTCATCGATGAGAATACCAAGTTCTTCATCAATCCAACAGGAAGATTCGTAATAGGTGGACCAAATGGCGACAGTGGTCTCACAGGACGTAAGATCATCGTTGACACATACGGTGGATATGCCCGTCACGGCGGCGGAGCCTTCTCAGGCAAGGATTGTACCAAGGTAGACCGTTCAGCGGCTTATGCGGCCCGCTACGTGGCTAAAAACATAGTTGCAGCAGGTCTGGCTGACAAGTGTGAGATACAGCTCTCATATGCTATCGGTGTTGCAAGACCTACATCCATCATGGTAGACACATTTGGTACAGGAAAGCTTTCAGATGAGAAGCTTGTCGAGATCATCAGAGAGCACTTTGACTTAAGACCAGCAGGTATCATCAAGATGCTTGACCTCAGAAGACCTATCTACAAGCAGACAGCAGCTTACGGACACTTCGGAAGAACAGATCTTGATCTCCCATGGGAGAAGCTGGACAAGGTGGATGTGCTGAAGGCGTACTTATAAGCAGACACTGATCTTCAGGTAAACAACTTTAATAAAAAGATCCAGACAAATAGAAAAGCACACGTATCAGATTGAATCAATCTTCAACTGATACATGTGCTTTTTGTATATCACGATATTCCGTGAGGATTAGTCTTTGTATTTCTTTGCGGATTCAAGTGCCGCATCTATCTCATCAAGTGATGCCTGGATCTTGCTCTCCGTACTCTCCGTATCCTTTTTGACGTCAAACGCTGAATCTATAGGCTCGCTGTCATCGGCGACATCCTCAAATGCAGTGTCGTCATAGTCGTCAGTGTGGATAACATCGTCCTCATCAGGAGATACCTGATTGTCGTAATCGGAGTCTGCGTAACTCTCGTGGATAACCTCGTCGTCTCCAGGGAAGAGGGCCTTGTTATTGATGGTAGGCACATCGCTGCTGTCGTGGTGAGGCATTCTGACGTGCTCAGCGGCTTTTGTGGAAGGCTCAGCAGCTTCTGATGCCTCATTTGCTGTGCTTTCCTTCTCCTCGTTGTCCTTCTTGAGCTTGTCTATCTGAGCCTCGTAATCAGCGATGAGACCCTTGAGTGAGACAGCAAGGATGATGATGACAACGACCAGAATCACAAGAACTATGATGGCTATGAGCATTATTACAAATTTATGCTTGTCTATGAAGCTGGACAGCGAATCCGTCTCCTCGATGAGATCCGTTGCGTCAAGGAAAGTTCCTTCATTTGGATTGAAGAAATACCAGCCCTGGTGTCCGTCGTTTGTTGCTGCGTAGAGGAGAACAGTGTTGGAACTGCTTCCCTTCATATAAGCTCTGATGTCCGTGTCGTTCAGGTTGATCTTCACTGGAAGATATCCGGTTGGCACTGAGACTGAATTAGGCTTTGGAATGATGTTATAAGTGTTGTTGCTTGAGTGGACGCTTACAAGGGTATCTGCAGGTGCGGATGCGTTCTGATCTGCCTCTGTGAGTGTTCCCACCTCATCCTCAGTAACAACAGGCTTGGTCTCGCTGTCGATCACTGCAGGAAGTGTTGCGGGCTCGGCTTCTGAACCGGTATCGCTGACAGTGGATGAAGCTGCTTCGGTGGAAGCGGCTGCTGACTTGTCGCTGATGGTTACCGAGTTATATGCCGGTGTCATGTCTATCGACTCTTCTGTGTCAGATATGACCTCAACTGCAGATGTCTCTATGCTGGCAGTTCCGCTCGCAATGGCGGTAAATGTAAATGTTGCTGTCATTGCATCTCCAGGCTTTACATTTGCCTGGGAGTAGCTTACGGTGCCCTCAGATTCCACGGTGCCGCCGCTCACGGCCTTGAGCAGTGTGGAATCATATGTGATATTGTAGCTGTAGCTTGATAAAGCCTGATCGGCTGCGTTTATACTTACCTTGATCTCCACGGTATCGCCAACAACGACCGTGGTGGATGGAACCTCAACACTAAATGTGACTGCAGCGGCATAAGCGGTATGAAGCATGAAAAGCATCATCGTCAACACACATGCAACTTCTGTCATAAACGTTCTAAAGCTAAATCTTGTAGTCCTCATAATATTCATATACGGTTATCCACCGAATCCTCCTTATCCTCTGTTAATTATTATGGTGTAAGTACGTGTAGCTTTACTCTGGGATTTACATACTATCTTAAATGTATTCTTTCCCGATTTCAGGGTTTTTGTTCCCGTTCCGCTCACTGTGGAGTAGCTGCTTACAGGTGAAGCGTTTATTGTCACACTTGATACAGATGAGCTCACATTCACCGTGTACTGGGTTGTGTTGCTTATTGCAAATGTAGGTGACAGCTTCTGGCCGCTTACAGAGAGTGTTTTCAGGTAGTTGTTCTGGTTGCCCGGATTAGCCGCAGGCATCTTCATTGCTGTGCTTGGCATGTTCTTGTAAACAGGTATGGCAAATGTTATGGCCTTGTTGAGCGCTCCTGATGACTTGTAGGCATCATATACCTTCCATGCCTCTGTTGTAGGAGCCTGTACATTTCCCATGTACTGATGCCAGTACAGGCAGTCTGTGTAGGTTACGTTGAACTTCTGAGTATACAGAGTGTTCTGACCTTTGTTGATGTAGGACTCTCCGATATACATCGCACCGCCGATTATTGATTTGGCAGGTGTTGTCCATGGCCTGTTGTACGATGTGCCAGATGAAGCCCATCTCAGACCGTTTGTTATAGCGTTGCCCGATGCACTCTCAAATGCACCGATATTGTAGAAGTTATATATGCCGGGATATGTGGCATTCTTACCGTTTGTTCCCGAGGTTATCGAGCCTCCGACCTCCTGCTTGATACGTGAAGCAATGTGGTAAGGGCTGACGCCGGATTTCTGTGCTGCAGTGATTATCATGGATGAATATGTGGTGGTCGAACCGGTTGGGTGCGCATTGTGCATAAACGAACCTGATAATATAGCCTCAACTCCTGACTTTGTCTGTGATGAGTCGTATGACAGCTTTTCAAATGCAAACATGGAGCTTGCGGATGACATATATGTTCTCGGGTCGAGGTAATACTTTACAAGATCGTCCGAGGCTGCAAACCATGTTGAACCATCATATGATGAGTAGGAGTCTGTCTTGTAGTTGTATCCAACGGTCTGTGATCTCCAGCCGTAGTTAGGACTGGAAGATGTACAGTTTACAAGGTTGTTGACACGTCCCTGTACGTTGACCTCGTTCTTGACCACGTCGTTCCAGTCAAGGTTGGTGTGTACCGCCTTGAATACCCAGTTTGGATGCTCCGCATGGAGCTTTCTGAGAAGCACCTTGTAGCTCTCAGGGAAGTTCTGGGCGGATAACTGCTTTTCAAATGCTGCATCCGATGTCTGGTTACCGTCAGGCTCCTTATATGTTCCCATCGTTATGAGCGATGAGGAGATAAATCCCGTGTACTTCTTGCTGCTGTATGTGAGGTTGACCTTGTACCATGACTTGTTGGATGTATCAGTCACGGAGAGTGCCTGGCCCTTCATGAGCATGATCGCGCTTCCGTTGTAGGTGATAGGTGTACCCGCTGCCGTCTGGCGGAAGTATACATAGTCTTCATTCACATAACCGCTCTTGGCTGTCTGAGCCGCTGTGGTAGGCTGCTGCGTAGTAGCCTTGGTAGTGGCCTTCGTTGTGGCTGAATTGGAGTCGATCACGATGAATTTGGAATATACATAACCGGTGTAGCTCTTCTTCTTATATGTAAGCTTGACCTTGTACCATGTCTTATTAGACGTGCTCAGTACGGTCATGCTCTGACCGCCCATGAGCATGATCGGCGATCCGTTATATTTCAGCGGCGTGCCGTTTGGCGTTTTTCGGAAATATACATAGTTTTCATTTTTTCGAAGGTGAGCCTTCTTGGTGGTTGTCTTTGTGACCTTGATATATGCGGAGTACACATAACCTGTGTAGCTCTTCTTCTTGTATGTAAGCTTGACCTTGTACCATGTCTTGTTGGAAGTGCTCAGTACGGTCATCTTCTGACCCTTCCTGAGAAGTATGGCTGAGCCGTTATATTTTATAGGCGTGCCGTTTGGTGATTTGCGGAAATACACGTAGTCAGACGTGAGAGTTCCCGTAGTCGCAGCTTCTGCGTGATTGTTTCCCACATACAGTCCGGTCACCGCGATGCAGACGACCGCCCAAATAAGCATTACGATAGAAATAGTAGTCCGGGTTCGTTTAGTATTGATATCCATAGTAACCTCCATTTTTCATAAAACAAATCTATATATAAAATAGTATTTATGACAAAATTACGTCAGTCTAAGTTTACCATAATTATTGCAAATGAGCACCATTTTTGTGAAAAAAGTTATAAAAAAGTAATAAAATTGCAACAAAAAAGCTTTTGCCGGTCAGACAACCGCTGACCGGCAAAAGCTTTTCGCCTTATATCGTATATATTAACCTACTCTGAGCTTGAATTTCTGGATCTCTTTGTCCGTCTCCACCTTCTCTATGAGAGCACCAAGTCCGCGAAGCTTTTCGTCGAACTTCTCGTAGCCTCTCTGGATATACTTGATATCGCATACAGTTGAGAAGTCGTTGGCCACAAGTGCCGCAATTACAAGTGCTGCGCCTGCTCTCAGGTCAGGTGCTGCAACATTTGCACCGGTGAATGTCTCCACACCATCGAGAATAGCAGTGTTGCCCTCGACTCTGATGTGTGCGCCCATTCTCGAAAGTTCTGCGACATACTTGAATCTGTTCTCAAATATGCTCTCAGTGACGATGCTTGTTCCGTTGGACAGTGCAAGTGTAACCGCCATCTGTGGCTGCATATCTGTCGGGAATCCCGGATATGGCAGAGTCTTGATGTTGGTAGCCTTGAGTCTCTTGTTGCACATTACTCTCACTGAATCATCGTACTCGATGACAGTGGCACCTATATCTGTAAGCTTTGAGGTTATAGCCTCAAGATGCTTAGGAATTACGTTCTTGATGAGGACGTTGCCTCTGGTGGCTGCTGCTGCAACCATGAAGGTTCCTGCCTCTATCTGATCCGGAATGATGGAATATGTAGTTCCGTGAAGTGACTTTACGCCACGGATACGGATGACATCAGTTCCGGCACCCTTGATGTTAGCTCCCATACTGTTGAGGAAATTGGCAACATCAACGATATGTGGCTCCTTGGCTGCGTTCTCTATGGTAGTCTTGCCGTCTGCCATTACGGCGGCCATCATGACATTGATGGTGGCACCTACTGAGATCACATCCATGTAAATGTGGCTTCCGATCAGCTCATCAGCCTCCACGGATATCATGCCGTTTGCTATATCAACGTGGGCTCCAAGTGCTTCAAAACCTTTTATGTGCAGATCTATCGGACGGGCTCCGATGTCGCATCCGCCTGGAAGAGCAACCTGTGAATGGTTATATTTGCCAAGCAGTGCTCCGAGCAGATAGTATGATGCTCTGATCTTTCTGATATATTCGTCGTCGACACAGAGATTGGTATTCGGATTGATGGTTCCACCACATATAGCAACCGTGTGCTCGTCTATGTAACGGACCCTTGCGCCGATACCCTGAATGGCCTGAAGAAGGACTCTTGTATCTCTGACGTTCGGTACGTTTTCTATTGTGACTTCCTGGTCGGTCATGACTGCAGCGGCAAGTATTCCAAGTGCGGCATTCTTAGCACCCGCAATGGTAACTTCGCCCTCCAGAGGACGACCTCCCTTGATAACATACTGTTCCATATTTCACCTCTTAGATAATTCTCGGATTATCGCAACTTTATAGATTATAGCACATAAAACTGAAAAGTAAACAGTTACTTGTCTGCTTCACAGTATATACATCTGTAAATTCGCTTTTCTCTGTCTGTGAGTTTGAAAATATGGGTTATTCCCTGCTCTGTGGTCGTAATGCATCTTGGATTGGTACATTTCTTTATTCCAACCAGTCTCTCAGGCAGTTCGATCTTACGTTTCTCAACGAGCTTGCCGTCCTTGATGATGTTGACGGATATGTCCGGATCGATATAACCGAGTACATCAAGGTTGATGTCTATAGCCTGATCGATCTTGAGGATATCCTTTCTGCCCATCTTCTCACTCTTGACATTTTTGATGATGGCAACAGAACAGTCCAGTTTATCAAGATGCAGGTCGTTGTAGATCTGCAGAGCCTTTCCTGCCGCTATATGGTCAAGTACAATTCCGTTCTGAATACTGTCAATATTCATGATTGCTCCTCCTATGCATTAAAATCCTTATCCAGTCCAAGCAGATCCATGATCAGCGCCATACGGACATATTTGCCGTTGAGCGCCTGACGGAAATAGCATGCTCTTGGATCGTCGTCGACCTCCACTGATATCTCGTTTACACGAGGAAGCGGATGGAGGATAGACAGGTCAGGTCTGGCAAGTTCCAGCTTGGATTTGTCGAGAATATATGTATCCTTCAGTCTTATGTAGTCCGCCTCGTTGAAGAAACGCTCCTTCTGGACTCTTGTCATGTACAGAACATCCAGAGAACCGATGGCGTCCTCAAGAGAAGAGATCTCCTCATATGGTATATTATTCTTCTCGATGACTTCCGTTCTTATATATTCAGGTAATTTTAATTCGTCAGGAGCTATGAGGACAAACTTTATTCCCTCGTATCTGGACATGGCCTTGATGAGAGAGTGGACTGTACGTCCAAACATAAGGTCTCCGCAGAGTCCTATGGTCATGTTGTCCAGTCTGCCCTTCTCACGCTTGATGGTGAGAAGATCCGTCAAAGTCTGTGTAGGATGGTTATGACCGCCATCACCCGCATTTATAATAGGAACATCTGACTTCATGGAAGCCAGCATAGGAGCACCCTCCTTGAAATGGCGCATGGCTATGATATCGGCATAGCAGCTCACTATCTTAACGGTGTCTCCGACGCTCTCACCCTTGGTGGATGATGATGAGCTTGCTGATGAGAAACCAAGCACGTTGCCGCCCAGCTCCATCATGGCAGCCTCAAAGCTCAGCCTTGTACGTGTACTTGGCTCGAAGAACAGGGTAGCCAGCTTCTTGCCCTTGCACACTTCACTGTATTTTTCTTTGTTATCGATGATGTCCTGCGCCAGAGTGAGCAGATGATCGATCTCCTCAACTGACAGATCCATTGGGTCTATTAAATGTCTCATTGGAAACATTCCTCCTTGAATAACCGTTGTTTGTCAAATGTATTATGAATTTAAAAGAGTGTACATAACAGCCTTCTCAGCGTGACGTCTGTTCTCCGCCTCATCCAGAATGTGGTTGAGGTTCTTGTCGATAACGCCCTGTGAGATCTCAAATCCCTGGTGCATAGGCATGTCGTGGAATACGATGGCCTTGCTTCCCTCTGTGAACTCCTCGTTGAGCTGGTAAGGCATCATTTTTGCAAGAGTCTCCTCCTTCTGCTGCTTGTATGCTGGGTTGTTGAAGAACTCCATGTCTACCCATGTATCTGTGTAGAGGATATCCATATCCTTTGCGTACTTCTTTGCCTCCTCCATGCTCATGGTAGGATCAAGCTCAACATAGTGGCCTGTAGCCTTTGCTGCCTCAAAGAAGTCATCGCCGCATACGGTGTTGTTCACAAGTGGCGTGAGTCCGTAGATAGTTCCCTTCTTCATCTTTGCAAAGAACTCAACAAGTGAGTTGAATACGTTGTTCTTGGCACCGATGTACATAAGCTTTACATCGAGGCTTCCGAACTTCTCTATGATCGTGAGGGCATCTGCCAGGATCTGGCATGGATGGTATGAGCTGTCACATCCATTTATAAAAGGAACAGTTACGTTGTCTCCGAACAGCTCAACAGTCTCATTCTTTACGAGACGGGCCATGATGATATCTACATTTCTGCATACATACTTGATCTCTGATACAGGCTCACCGAGTGTGAAGTTGGAATCCTTCCAGAGCTGGTTGTAGTATGTACCGCCGAGCTCGGTGATACCGGTTGTGAATGAGAGAAATGTTCTCGTTGAAGTCTTCTCAAAGAGAGTGTAGAGCTTCTTGCCCTCAAGAGCGTGGGCGTACTTCTCAGGATTCTTCTTCATGTCGAGTGCCAGGTTGAGAATATCCATCAGCTCATCGGCTGTGAAATTCTTGAAGTTAAGCATGTTTTTCATAACAAATGTCCTCTTTTCTTATAATTTTTTACAGCAATTTATAATATAATTAGTTATCCACTGAAATTTCATTATATAGCACATGTTTATAAAAGTAAAACGGTTTGTAAATAAGGCTTATCGTGCTAAAAACCGTGTAAAAAAATGTCATATTATAATATATAATTGACAAAGAAGCCGCGGTATGGCTTAATGAGTTTATAGAAATTTTATAATTAAGGGAGGAGCTCTAATGATAAAGCAGAGAAATATTGCGTTATGCATCGTATTCTCAATCATCACATGCGGAATCTATGCATTGTACTGGTTTGTGTGCCTTACAAATGACGCCAACCAGGAGTCAGGACAGACAGATGCAACCAACGGAGGAATGGCACTTTTACTTACTATAGTAACATGTGGAATCTACGGTTGGTTCTGGGCATACAAGATGGGTGAGAAGATTGACATCATCAAGTCAAGAAATGGTCAGCCATCAGGCAACTCAAGCATTCTTTTCCTGATCCTTCAGATCTTTGGTCTGGGAATCGTTGCATATGCTATCATGCAGGATACTATTAATAAGAATGCATAAGGAGGATTTTTAAGAATGATAAAGCAGAGAAATATTGCGTTATGTATTATCCTGTCAATCGTGACATGCGGAATCTATGGATTATACTGGTTTGTTGTCCTCACTGATGACATCAACCAGGAGTCTGGCGAGACAGATGCCACAAGCGGAGGAATGTCACTTCTCCTCACAATAGTTACATGTGGAATCTACGGCTGGTACTGGGCATACAAGATGGGTGAGAAGGTGGATATCATCAAGAATAAGAACGGTGCTCCATCAAGCAACTCAGGAATATTATTTGTACTTCTTCAGGTATTTGGCCTTGGAATCATTGCATATGCACTTATGCAGGACACAGCTAACAAGTATGCAGAGGCAATTCCTCAGATGAATGCAGGCTACGGTCAGCAGCCATATGGTCAGAATACATATGGACAGCAGCCATACGGCCAGCAGGGTTACGATCAGAACGCATACAATCAGCAGGCATATGGCCAGCAGCCATACAACCAGCAGGGATATGACCAGAACGCATATAACCAGCAGGCATACGGCCAGCAGCCATACAACCAGCAGGGATATGATCAGAATGCATACAATCAGCAGGCATATGGCCAGCAGCCATACAACCAGCAGGGTTATAACCAGAATGCATATGGTCAGCAGGCAGGATTAGACCAGAACACATTTGGCCAGCAGCCGGATCAGAATACCAACACATCAGCAGACGCTTCAGGCAGTGACAACAGCCAGCAGTAGTCAGCGGAGAAAAAGAAATACAGAGCATGGATCAGATACAGATATCGAGAAGAAATGCGATAATTAAAAGGGATGCCGTCCTCCTGGGGATAGGCATCCTCTATTATATATTCATAAAAATAACCGGGATTGCGATACCGTGTGTATTCCGCAAGATAACGGGGCTGCTGTGTCCCGGATGCGGGCTCACGAGGGCGGTGCTTGCATGCGCAAGACTGGATTTTGCCAGGGCATTTGCGTACAACCAGTATATATGTATTGCTTTGCCGGTTCTCGCCTACCTGATAATCAGGTGCGACTACATATATGTGAAGTATGGAAACAAGAAATTATCGCTGATAGACAATATACTTATATATATGTGCATAGTGGGCGCGGTGGCATTTGCCATCCTCAGGAATTTACCCGGTTAATAACCGTAAGCAGTTATTGACAATATGCACAAAAAAGGCATATAATTTTTGCTATCTGGCACATAGTTAGCCGGAGAAATAGCGCAAGCATTTCATTTGTGCTTGTAGTTTTATCAAGGAGGGTTTTTGAAATGGCAAAAAAACCGTATTATATTACAACCGCCATTGCATATGCATCAGGTAAACCTCATATAGGCAACACCTACGAGATCGTGTTGGCTGACAGCATTGCAAGGTACAAGAGATTCGCAGGTTATGATGTAAGATTCATGACAGGAACAGATGAGCATGGACAGAAGATCGAGAACAAGGCCTTCGAGAACATGCAGACACCAAAGGAATTCGTGGATGAGACATCCGGTGAGATCAAGAGGATCTGGGATCTCATGAACACATCATATGACAAGTTTATCCGTACTACAGACGACTATCATGAGAAGCAGGTACAGAAGATATTCAAGAAGCTGTACGATCAGGGAGACATATACAAGGGACATTATGTAGGAAAGTATTGTACTCCATGTGAGTCGTTCTTCACGGACGGACAGCTTATAGATGGCAAGTGCCCTGACTGTGGAAGACCGGTTCAGGAGGCCAAGGAGGAGGCATACTTCTTCAAGATGAGCAAATATCAGGACAAGCTCATGAAGCACATCGAGCAGCATCCTGAGTTTATACAGCCTGAGTCAAGACGTAACGAGATGGTGAACAACTTCCTTAAGCCGGGACTTCAGGATCTGTGTGTATCAAGAACATCATTCAAGTGGGGAATCCCTGTAGACTTCGATCCAAAGCATGTCGTATATGTATGGGTCGACGCTCTCTCAAACTACATAACCGGACTTGGCTATGACGTGGATGGACAGAGCGATGAGAAGTTCTACAAGTATTGGCCGGCAGACCTTCATCTGATCGGTAAGGATATCCTGAGATTCCACACCATTTACTGGCCTATCATGCTGATGGCACTCGGACTTCCACTTCCAAAGCAGGTATTTGGACATCCTTGGCTGATCCAGAGTGATGGCAAGATGAGTAAGTCAAAGGGAAATGTAATGTATGCCGACGATATGGTCAACATATTTGGCGTTGACGCAGTCAGATTCTTCGTGCTTCATGAGATGCCATTTGAGAATGATGGTGTTATTTCATGGGAGCTCATGGTTGAGAGACTCAACTCAGAGCTTGCAAATACACTTGGAAACCTTGTAAACAGAACTATCTCAATGTCCAACAAGTATTTCGGCGGAATCGTGACCAACACAAATGTCACAGAGCCTGTCGATGAGGACCTTAAGAAGGTCGTTATGGACTGCAGATACAAGGTTGCAGAGTGCATGGATAAGCTCAAGGTTGCTGATGCGATCACAGAGATATTTGCACTGTTCAAGAGATGCAACAAGTACATAGATGAGACAATGCCTTGGGCACTCGCAAAGGAGGAGGACAAGAAGGACAGACTGAACACAGTTCTGTACAACCTTGTCGAGAGCATCGTTATAGGTGCAACACTTCTTGAGCCATATATGCCTGAGACAACTGAGAAGATCATGGCACAGCTCAATACCGAGAAGAGAAAGGTAACAGAGCTTGGCAAGTTTGGTCTTTACAAGTCAGGAACAAAGGTAACAGAGCAGCCTGAGATCCTCTTCGCACGTCTCGACGTGAAGGAAGTTATGGCTAAGGTTGCCGAGTTTGCTCCAGTGGAGAAGGAGTCCATGTATGAGCAGGCCAAGAAGCAGAAGGAAGAGAAGGAGAATTCTGCTGAGACCAAGAAGATCAAGATCGCAGAGGCAAAGGTTCAGGCACTCAAGGCAAATCCTGACGTGGTAGACAAGCAGGAGATAAGCATTGAGGAGTTCCAGAAGATGCAGCTCATGATCGGTGAGATCGTTTCTTGTGAGGAGGTTCCAAACTCCAGAAAGCTTCTCTGTTCACAGGTAAGCTTTGGCAAGAACAATGTGAAGCAGATCGTGTCCGGAATCAAGGGTACATATTCCGCTGAGGATATGGTTGGCAAGAAGGTTGTAGCGATAGTAAACCTCAAGCCATGCAAGCTTGCCGGAGTCGTATCAGAGGGTATGCTTCTGTGCGCAGAGGATCCTGAGGGTAATCTGTCACTCCTGACCACCGAGAAGGACTTCCCAGGTGGATGCTTTATAAGCTAAGAGATAAAATAATGGATATAATGAGGGAAGCATCACAGGCCGGGCACACGGCCGGGATCCGTGGTGTTTCCCTGTTTTTATTTATAAAGCTGAAGTAAATTTTATGTTACAAAGATTATACGCAGAGGCCTTTCTGCATTGATTTATTAGATGTTTCATGATAGAATTTTGTTAGGTGCACGGACAGGAGGAGTGTGCCTTTGGAAAGATTTAGAAATCTTAGCGCCATGACCCCTGGGCTTTGGCTTTCAGGGATAACGAGGTTGAAGGTTATCGAATATTCGGCGGATGCCTTCACGCAGAGTCTGGATGCGCACATGATATCCAAATATGGGGGTAACTCCAAAACAAAGAATCATGACCAGACACCCATAGCTGTTATGTATGGTGGCTTCACCTTTTTTAAGTGCGCCATATTATAATATTATCAGTATACAGCGTGGTTATAAGCCGAAAGGAGATTAATTTAATATGTGTGGAATCATAGGATATGTAGGAAAGAAACCAGCCAAGGACATTCTTATTGACGGTCTGGCAAAGCTCGAGTACAGGGGATATGACAGTGCGGGAATAGCACTGCTTAATGATGATGATACACTGACGATCAAGAAGAAAGCCGGCAGAGTGGAAGACCTCAGGGAGATGTGCAGCGACGACAGTCCTGTGTACAGATCAACCTGCGGAATAGGCCATACTAGATGGGCTACTCACGGCGGAGTTACGGATGTGAACGCACATCCACATAAGTGCGGAGATGTGGCACTTATACATAATGGAATTATAGAGAACTATAATGACATTGTGAGAGAATACGGACTGGCTGACAAGCTGGTATCCGAGACAGACACAGAGGTAGTAGCAGCACTTCTGGACACACTGTACGATGGCAATCCCATCGAGACCATCAGAAAGGCTGTTAAGGCTATAGCCGGTTCATTTGCACTCTGCATTATGTTTGCAGACAGACCGGGCAAGATATACGCAGTGAGAAACGTAAGCCCGATGATCGCTTCATACACAGATGAGGGATCTATCATTGCTTCGGACCTCACAGCGATAATATCATTTTCAAAGGAATACTTTGTTGTGCCGGAGTATCATATACTGACACTCTCAAGCACAGGCATCAAAGTAGAAGACATGAAGGGGAACATGGTAGAGCCGGAGATGCTCAAGATAACATGGGACATAACGGCAGCTCAGAAGGGTGGATATCCTCACTTTATGCTGAAGGAGATCTATGAGCAGCCAGAGGCACTGAGAAATACGATAACTCCTCGTATAGTGAATGAGCTTCCTGATTTCACTGAGGACGGCATCGATGATGAGGTGTTTAAGAATCTTGAGAACATCACAGTGGTTGCATGCGGAACAGCTATGCATGCCGGAATAGTCGGCAAGGCCATGATTGAGAAGGAGTTAAAGATTCCTGTTAATGTTGAGATAGCATCAGAATTCAGATACAAGGAACCACTCATAAATGAAAAGACTCTCGTAATAGTTACATCACAGTCAGGAGAGACTATTGACACACTCGAGGCACTCAGACTTGCCAAGAGATGTGGATCAAAGGTTCTGTCCATAGTCAATGTAAAGGGATCGACCATCGCAAGAGAGAGCGATTACGTTCTTTATACACATGCCGGTCCTGAGATCGCAGTTGCAAGTACCAAGGCATATTCGGTACAGATGGCTGCAATGTATCTCATTGGATGCAGACTTGGCTATGTCAAGGGTATATACTCTGAGGACAGGGCAAAGGAATTCATCAGACAGCTTCTGGGCGTTATCCCGGTGATAGAGGAGACACTCAAGCAGGCGGATGAAGTAAAGACAATTGCAAACTATATAAAGATGGCTCCGGATGCATTCTTCATAGGAAGAGGACTGGATTATACACTGTCACTGGAAGGTGCACTGAAGCTGAAAGAGATTTCTTATGTTCACGCTGAAGCTTATGCGGCAGGGGAGTTAAAACATGGAACGATAGCACTCATAACTGAGAACGTTCCGGTCATAGCTTTGGCTACACAGGAATCTGTATACGGAAAGATGATTTCCAATATACGCGAGGTTAAGGCAAGAGGCGCATACGTCATTCTTGTCAGCATGGATGAAGAGTACAACGACAAAGATGTCTGTGACAAACACATATCCATACCAAAGCAGGATGGATTGTTCACGGTATTTTCGGCTGCTGTCATCCTGCAGCTTATAGCGTATTACACGTCCGATGCAAAGGGGTTGGACGTAGATAAGCCACGTAATCTGGCAAAGTCAGTTACAGTAGAATAATTGACTCCGGGACTTACATGGATATCGTGCGATAAATATCGGAGGGTTTTATATGAGTGATAAGATGTATTTGTGTGATGAGTACAAATTGTACTTTAAGATTGAAGACGATGTTGAGGTTCTTCACAATGAGGTAGAGCTGTACAACGCCCAGTTTGTGGGCAATAATGCGTTCTGCCATGAGGAATATATAGATGGTCAGAGGGCTCTGACATATTCAATTCCAGCCATGACTACCATGAATCAGTTCCTTGAGAAGAAGATACACAAGGATGAGCTGGTTGATCTGATATTCAGTATTGCAGATCAGCTCATGTATCTCAAGGCGAATGATCTGTCCATTGGAAAAGTTATACTGAATAAGGGATATATGTATATAGACTTCCAGAATATGGCTGTTCAGCTCATATTCCTGCCTATAGATAAGCCTATGGACAGATGTAATATGGAGAAGTTTATAAGGGATCTTATGGGCAATATGAAGTTTGCGAATAAGAAGGCATCTGATGCCGGATATGAGCTTATCAAATACTTTGATCACAATCCTACATTTTATCTGTCAGAATTTTATAAGTTTATAACAGACCTGAAGAATGACAATATAGCACATCCTGAGGATGAGCAGGAGCTTATGAAGTCAGCGGGAGTCAGCCCGGTCAATGTGGCTAAGGTAGAGGTTCCAGAGACTCCTCATGTTACAACTTCTTCGTTCAAACTTGCAAAGGAAGTCAAGGATTTCTCGTCAAATGATATTGGATTTGATGACAACGATGACGGTTCAACAACAGTTCTCACAGCCAACAACCGCGGCAAGAGCGGCCCTGTCATCATAAGGACCAGAACAGGTGAGAGAATAAGGATCGACAAGCCGATATTCTGTATCGGCAAGTCTACACAGGGAGTTGACTATCAGGTAACTGATAATAACTCAGTCAGCCGCCGCCATGCTTACATTATCAATGTCAACGGCGTGTACTATCTGAGAGATAACAAGTCAACCAACCACACTTACCTTGGCGGCAAGATCATAAGCAGTGGAACGG
>CAVCCL010000177.1:0-8134 GCA_963600665.1 Bifidobacterium catenulatum
ATGATAAAGTAGTATTTAGTATAGAGCAAATGAGTACTGCCAGTGCAATTACTACATATTTGATGCATTTGCTCTCGTTGTTCTTGAGAACATCAATAAAAATCGTAGGTATAAGCGTCAGAATACAACACACCCCCATGCATGAACACAGGATCACAATATTGCACTGTCCTCCGATATATGTAAACACCCAGTATAGAAGTATCAATATCACGAAAAGCCTCATACATTTTGAGGCTATATGATTGATCTTTATATAATTATCACTTAAAAGTCTATTACTCTCCATGCTTTAATCCCCAAATCTCACTTGCATCAAGCAAGCATCTTAAAACCCCTGTGATCTCACACTTTATAAACTGTCCGGAGATATCTGGTCTCCGTCGCTCCATATCTTTTCAATATTGTAGAATCTCCTGGATTCCTCAGAAAATATATGGATTATTATATCATAATAGTCCAGTAAAATCCATCCACCTTCAGAATATCCCTCCACTCCTTTGTGTGAATATCCTGCTTCGTGCATACTGTCTTCAACATTGTCACTGAGTGCCTGAACCTGCTTTTTATTTGTTCCGTCAGCTATCACGATATAATCACATAATGTTGATATTTTACTTATATCTATTATCTTGATGTCAAATGCTTTTTTATCCTCAAGTGCAGCGCACGCTATCTTGAGCATTTCTCTTGAATCTGCCATATTAGTCCTCACTGTTCAATGATGTATAATAATTATATGTCCGGATAGACATCTCGTCCGTATCCCCACAATTGCCACTTTCCAGATAACTCAAAGTATTCTTTAATATGTGAATAATAGAAACATCTATATCTGTGAATGCCTCACGTCTTATCTCCTCTATATCCGGCAGAGGCTTACGGTTCGGCTCTATATAGTCAGCCACAAAAACGATCTTTTCCAGAAGCGACATGTCCGGCCTGCCGGTGGTATGGAACTCTATGGCCGATAATATGTCCTCATCGTCAACTCCGTATTTTTCCCTTGCGTAAAATGCGCCCAGCTTTGCGTGTGAAAGCTCAGGGTTAGCGAGTTCAACCTTGCTTATTGGAAGTCCGTGTTTTTTGCATTTCGCTATCTTCTCGTCTGCAGACAGACATTTGGCGCAGTCATGTAGAAGTCCGGCTACCAAAGCTTTGTTCACATCTGCTCCATGGACCATGGCCAGACAGCCTGATACATATTCCACACCAAGTGAATGTTCAAATCTTTTCTTTGTGAGCTTGTTTTCAAGGCGCTCACGCATTTCAAATCTGTTCATCTTATCTCCTATCTGTTGCAAGTGTTCAAGTATAAGTAATCAAGTACAAGTATACAATATTTGTTATTATACCTTTCAGGTCAGATGTGATATAGACCATTGTCCTTGATATATGTCATCACGTTATTGGGAACCATATCCCGGATATCTTCGCCTGAACGCACAGCAGCTCTTATATCACTTGAGGATATATCGTGCTGGTGGATGTACTCCCGGCGGATATCAGAAGCCGGAAACTGGCAGTGCAGGCTTGCTATCTTGTTGTTGATCATTTCCTCAGGAGCTCCATTTCTTGTTGTGACAAGCAGTGTTGCAAGCCCTGATATGATGTCCGGTCTGTGCCAGTGATCAAAATACATAATAGAATCCCCGCCCATGATAAAATACCAGTGAATATCAGGATATAACTCATGAAGAGCCTCAAGTGTATCTGAGGTGTATGTGATCCCTGGACGTCTGATCTCAAAATCAGAATACTCCAACCCATTTATGCCCTCTATGGCAAGCTTTATCATGTTGACCCGGTGATCTGTGGTTACTTCGTTGGAAATATCTTTATAACCGGGCTTATTGTTGGGCATCACAAGCACCTTGTCCAGTCTGAACTGTTCCAGAGCCTGTAAGCCAAGCTCTATATGCCCATTGTGTATAGGATTGAATGTTCCGCCGAGTATACCTACATGTCCTGCTTTTTGTGCCAGCATGGCGTATTCCCCCTATGGAAGTTCGATCTTCTTATGTTCCTTTGACTCCTTGTACAGAACGATCTTTCTGCCGATCACCTGAACAACCTGTGAGTGGGTTCTCTCACCGAGCATCGCTGCTATCTCACGAGGATCGTCAAGACAGTTCTTGAGAACAGAGATCTTGATGAGCTCTCTCGCCTCAAGAGCCTCTGCAACAGATTCAGTGAACTCAGGTGTGAGTGATGATTTGCCTATGTTGAGTATAGGCTGGGTGGTCTGTGCCAGTCCTTTTAAATATGCTCTCTGTTTGCTATTCATATATATTTGTTCCTTTACTTATAATAATCAAATTCAAGGAAATACATTCTTACAGTATCTCCGTCTACACAGCCAAGCTCCTCAAGCTGTGCAAGTATTCCGTTGTCTCTGAGGAACTTCTGGAAGAAATCAAAGCCCTTCTCAGACTCAAGGTTCGTATATCCGAGCATCTTTTCGATTCGTGGACCCTCGACGATATATACGCCCTCCTCCTCGTCTGACTTTCTGACTTCAAATGGAAGCTCAGGATCATCCTGCATGGACAGATCTATCTCAGGCTCGAATTCTATGATCTCCCTAGGAGACTGCTTTACAAGATCGTTGACATACCAGAGAAGTTCATTGAGTCCCTTTCCTGATACTGCAGAGATAGGGAATATCTTATATCCCTTATCCTCTGGGAATTCCTCTCTAAGCATCTCTATGACTGTCTCGTAACCTATATCATCCAGAAGATCAACCTTATTGGCTGCTATAACCTGTGGACGGTTCTCGATGTCCCTGTTGTATTTCTTGAGCTCTTCATTGATGACATGTATATCGTTGATCGGATCCCTGCCATCTACCGAAGCTGCATCCACAATATGGATTATGACCTTTGTCCTCTCTATATGTCTTAAGAACTGGAGTCCAAGTCCGGTTCCCTCAGATGCACCCTCTATGATACCCGGAATATCCGCGATCACGAAGCCGTTCTTGTCTCCAAGATCAACCACACCAAGGTTAGGAACCAATGTGGTGAAATGATATGCCGCGATCTTAGGACGGGCGTTCGTGACTCTTGCAAGGAATGTTGATTTGCCCACACTTGGGTAACCAACAAGACCTACATCCGCAATACACTTCAGCTCAAGATCAACAGTGAGCTCCTTTGCCGGCTGTCCTGGCTGTGCATACTTTGGCGCCTGCATGGTTGAGGTGACATATGTTCTGTTGCCTCGGCCCCCACGGCCTCCTTTAAGGAAAACAACAGGCTCTTTCTTGTAGGCCATATCGAGGATGACCTTGCCTGTCTCTGAGTCTTTGACAACAGTTCCAGGTGGAACCTTGAGCACGATATCGGCACCATTGCTGCCATGGCAGTTCTTCTTGCCGCCCTCTTCACCGTCTCCGGCTCTGTATTTTGTTACATGTCTATAGTTAGTGAGCGTGTTCATTCCCTCGTCGACAACAAAGATAACGTCACCGCCATTTCCTCCGTCACCGCCGTCAGGACCGCCGTTTGGAACATATTTCTCTCTTCTGAAGGATACATGTCCGTCACCGCCCTTGCCTGATCTCACATATATTCTGGCTCTATCGGCAAACATAATATACCGCCTTTCTATGTCAGATATTCTATACCGAATATTCAATGTCTAAACTACCTGTGTCAAGTCCTGCAGATACATCTGCACACTATTTCATAGTATACCCCATATCTGCACTTTTGTCTGTAAAAAAAGACTGGAATAATAAAAATTACTCCAGTCTCTTGATAGTATTACTTATATATATCCAATATTACTCGTTAACTACTGGATAGATAGAAACCTGCTTCTTGTCTCTACCCTTTCTCTCAAATCTAACGATACCATCAGCCGTAGCGAACAGTGTGTCATCTCCGCCGATACCAACGTTAAGACCTGGGTGAATCTTTGTTCCACGCTGTCTGTAAAGGATGTTACCAGCCTTTACGAACTGACCGTCAGCTCTCTTAGCGCCAAGTCTCTTGGACTCTGAGTCTCTGCCGTTCTTTGTAGAACCTACACCTTTCTTATGAGCGAAAAACTGAAGTTCCATCTTCATCATGTCAATTACACCTCCTTAAAGGTCATACAAATATAATCGCCATAGGATTCTTCGATTCCGGATATACCGATCACAAGTGCCTGCATCAAAGTCTGTGCCTTGATATCCGGCTCCTCTGTGAACATGAAATCCATGTGCCCGCTCTCCTGATCACAGTCAAGTGTGAAATTCACATCTGAAAGCTTCTCAACAGAGTTCAGGATGGTTATCGTGATCGCTGAAACTGCGCTGCAGACGATATCCTGTCCGGGATCATCATATTCCGCATGTCCATCTGTCTTAAATCCTATATATTCCGAATTGCTGTTCTGATAAATAACTACATCAATCATGTCTTATAATCGATACAATCAATACCAATTAAGCGTTGATCTTCTTGATCTCAACCTTAGTATATGACTGTCTGTGACCATTCTTCTTGTGATAGCCAGTCTTTCTCTTGTACTTGTAAACAATAACTTTCTTAGACTTGCCTTCACCAACTACTGATGCTGTTACAGATGCATTAGCAACTGCATCTCCACACTTAACGTCTGAATCAGTGCTTACTAAGATAACATCATCAAATGTTACTTCGCTTCCAGCCTCTGCTGCGAGCTTCTCAACCTTGATCACGTCTCCTTCAGCTACCTTGTACTGCTTACCGCCTGTTGCTATAATTGCGTACATGGTTAATACCTCCTTAATCAAACTCGCCAGTTTTGGTGGTGTCTGTTGACACACTTATACCTAACTGTGCGGCATACTCATATAATCTACCATTGAGGTGATTATTTGTCAATAATTTTCTGATATATTTTTACAATATTTTTTGCTTTATTTTCATCAAAGCTTAACCATTTCGTGAAGCGGTCTCTTTAATTTCTTTCTGGTCAGCTCTATAAGTCCAAGCTTGGTGATATCTACGAATTTTGCTGGTACAGGATCGTCTGCCAGCTCTCTTATCAGGGTATCACGTATCCTGAGGATATCATCGGGATTTTTCATATTTATAAAGTCTATGACTACTATCCCTGACAGATTGCGGAGTCTTAACTGACGGCAGGTTTCGATGGCAGCCTCGGTGTTGACCTTCAGCATGTGCTGTTCCATGTCTCTGCCTGATATAGCCTTGCCTGTATTCACATCCACAACTACCATGGCCTCAGTCTGCTGGATTATAAGGTAGGCACCTGACTTTAACCACACTCTCTCCTTTAATGCCCCTTCGACCTCTTTGTTTAGGTTATAGATGGCTGAGAGCGGGCATCCTGTATCCGTGTGGAGGAAAATGTCTATTGTATCAAGATGTTTTTTCTCTGCATATTCTTCAAATGCGTGGAATATATCTTCATCGTCTGTTATCAGGGAGTCTATCTTATTACTTCCCATGAAAGTTATGTTTTCTATATATTCCGGTGGATTCCGGTACAGACAGGAAAAGCATTTTCTGGTTGCTGCCGCCTTTAGTATCTGCATGAGACGACCGCCCAGCTCATTCAGTTCACGTTTTATGAGTTCAGGGTCCGCATCTGCGGCATTTGTCCTGATGATACATCCCATCCCCGCAGGGAGTGTATTTCGTGCGATATCCTTAAGCTCATCCCTGAGTTTTCGGTTGCTTATCTTGTTCGACACACCTATCTGTTCACCGGTGTGGACCACACAGTAATCCCCGCGGAGGGTGAGTTCCGAGGAACCAACAGGGTTCTTGGTCTTGACTGCGTCACGGCTGATCTGAACGACTATCTCATCGCCGATCCTGAGCTTTGTGTGCTCCCTGCCATCGGCGTATATAATATCATTGTCGTCCAGGCTGTAGTAGCATGGAAGCCTGTCGCCGTAATCCACGAAGCAGGCATTTATATTGTTTACAATATTTGCCACCTTGCCCACGTAGATATTGCCGAGGGCTGTACTGCCCTCTGACAGATTGAGATCTGTGACTTTGCCATCCTGTATAACAGCCTGTAATATTTTGTTGTCGTAGTGTGTAACTACCAGCTTTCTCATGTGATATTCCCCTTACAATCTTTCAAATATACGGTCAGGCAGACTCTTAGAATGATGAACCTGCCTTGTATAGAGGCATTATATTGCCATCAGGACCATCCATGTATGTCTCCAGTCTGTGGATATGATAATGGAACTGGTTGTGGCTGACACCCGCATACGCACAGAGAGCCTGCATGACGAGCTCCGGCTTGAGGTTGTATTCACTTCCGGTTGATAGCAGCATATATATCTGATCACCCCTCAGCTCGCAGGTCATGATACCGGGTTTTATATTCTCCTCGCGTTCGCTCTTCTTTGTCTTTTTCAGAATGACGATCTGATCCTGCGACATGAAGGATTCCACACTGTCCAGTATATTATGCCGTTCTTCAGTTCCGGCCTTGTCAAGAAATGATATGACATAGTCCGATGCTGACACAACTGACATGGAGTTCTTCGCATCATCGGGAAGAAGTACACACTCAGTGACCTTCATCTCGTCAACCGATACGGCATTCAATGCGTCGATCATCTCTCTGGATGTTGTAACGGATTCAAATTCGCCGTCAAAGTATTCGCCATCAGAAGTGATCCCCATGGCCAGCGGAGCGGCAAATGAGATGATCTGGTGAGGTGAATATCCCTTGGAATAGCTCACATCCAGACCAGCACGTCTTATCTCCTTCTGGAAATATCTCATAACGTCAAGGTGTCCTATAAATCTGAGGTTACCGAGCTTGGAGTATTTAATTCTTATTTTCAAAACATACACCTCCTCCAAATCTTGCGGCACCACAGCCGGAACACTGCTGTCTGCAGTTAGGGGTTACCTTTTCATTCTGCGCGTTCTCCCACTCTCTCTCGAGGAACTTTCTTGTGACTCCTATATCAATGAAATCCCAAGGAAGTATCTCATCAACACTTCTGTCCCTGTACGTGTAGAAATCTATATCCAGACCGTGATTTGCCATGGCGTTGTCCCAGTTTTCTTTTTTGAAGAACTCTGTCCATGCGTCAAATATCTGGCCAGCCTTATAGACATCATATATTACATCGCAGAGCTTCCTGTCACCTCTTGCAAGCAATCCCTCAAGTATGGTGATATCTGCCTCGTGGTACTGGAACTTAAGACTCTTATGGTTCTTCTCTGCGCGGAATCTGTCCTTCACAAAGTATGCACGCTTGACAAATTCCTCAGGTCTTATCATCGGAGCCCACTGGAACGGGGTAAATGGCTTTGGCACAAAGTATGATGCCGATGCGGTTACCATGACTCGTCCATTTCGTTCTTCCCTTGGAATATTTGCAAAGAAAAGCTCTGTGATCTCCTCCGATAGGTCTGCGATCCCGGCAATATCGTCATATGTCTCAGTAGGAAGGCCCATCATGAAATACAGCTTTACCTTGTCCCAGCCTCCCTTGAAGGCCTTCAGGGCACCATCCATTATGTTCTCCTTTGTGAGGCCCTTATTTATAACATTTCTGAGCCTCTGTGTTCCCGCCTCAGGGGCAAATGTAAGTGAACTCTTCTTCACATCCTGGATCTTCCTCATGACATCCAGTGAGAAGGCATCTATACGCAGTGAAGGAAGAGAGATGTTTACATGCTCATTGTCCATCTTCTCGATCAGGCAGTCTGTGAGCTCAGGAAGCTCCTCGTAATCACTGGACGACAGACTGCTGAAGGTTATCTCCTCATGTCCTGTACTTGCCAGCATTTTCTCAGCATATCCCTTTAACAGATTGACATCCTTAGGTCTGGTTGGTCTGTATATCATTCCAGCCTGACAGAATCTGCAGCCTCTTATACATCCGCGCATGATCTCAAGAACAACTCTGTCCTGAGTGAGCTTCATAAATGACACAACAGGCTTCTCAGGGTATGTGACTTTGCTGTGATCCATGACGACCGTCTTGGTTATCGTGGCAGGCACATCTTCAAATCTAGGGGCAAATGAAGCTATCGTGCCATCTTCCTTGTATGTGACTTCATAGAGCTCAGGAACATATAACCCCGGAATGTTGGACACCTTTATGAGAAATTCTTCCCTGGTCATATCAGAGTGCTTATACACCTTGTAT
>CAVCCL010000178.1:0-2734 GCA_963600665.1 Bifidobacterium catenulatum
GTATACAAGCACTGATGTGACTGGTATTGAGCTTGGCGGTTCGGTGAAGAATGTAATAGCTCTGGCGGCCGGAATATCAGATGGACTTGGTCTTGGCGACAACACGAAGGCTGCTCTTATGACCAGAGGAATGGCAGAGATCATGAGACTTGGACTTGCCATGGGCGCAGATGTCAAGACACTGTCGGGACTTTCGGGAATGGGAGACCTTATAGTTACATGTACATCCAAGCACAGCCGTAACAGGAATGCCGGATATCTCATCGGTCAGGGCAAGACTTATGAGGAGGCTATGGCTGAGGTCAAGATGGTTGTTGAGGGTGTTTATTCTGCCAAGGCAACCTTAGCACTTGCCAGGGAACATGGTGTTGAGATGCCTATAGTTGAGGCCGTGAATAATGTATTATTTAACGGAATGACAGCTAAGGAGGCTCTTACGGAGCTCCTCAACAGAGACAGGAAGAGTGAATTGTAATCGATAATATTTTATATGTTTGATATATTTCGATAGATTATGCTGCTGAAGAATCGGCAGCGCTAAAACAGGTGTAAGCAGCTAAAAAATGCTTACACCTGTTTTGTTTTAGACATTAATGCAAATATTTAGCATAAAATTACTTGATAATTAGCCAATAAAGTAAATGTGAACAAAAAAACAACAGAAAACTGTCCTTTTTGTTCACAAACTGTTTACAATTACCACGTGTTATGATAAATTTAAAACAAGTGTGTAAGTCGAAAAATAATTAGAAAAGAGGTATTACAATGGCAAAAACTACGAAAAAGCTTATAGCACTGCTGCTGGCGGTAGTTATGATAACTACGTTGATTTCGCCTTCTAATTATAGCTGGTCCAACGCGGCCGAGTCGAGAGGGGGAGACGCATACGCCACGGCTACTGATTCGATAGCAATGCTGTCGAGTGCAGCGGTAACCGGAAATCTTGAAGATTATATTACTGGAGCTACGATCGCTGATAAATCAGGTAATACATATGGTAGCAGTTCCAGACCGGCCACAACGCCGCTTCCTGTAGATCCAAATGATCCTACAAAAGCCGGTGTAGATATCCAGATGTCTATGGATATAGTGTTCCCGGAAGATGTTGTTAATAGTATAGTGGAGTCTGGTGAGGATGCAACATTTACTTATACGATGCCGGATACCATAAAGTTTAATTCCGATATTTTGAATGAGGATATAACTGATGGAAACGGCAACAAGATCGGTTCGTATTCAGTTGTGAACGGAGTCCTTACTGCGACGATCGATCATACAGCACTCAAGGAAGGAGCCCCGCTCAAGGCTTTCTTCAAGGCGTGGATCGATATGGATCTCACAAAGTACAATGAGAAAAACCAGGTCGAGAACAAATTCACAAGCACTGTGGTTGTGACTGTGGATGTGGATTTCAAGCCTGATGTGGATGTGAAGAAGACCGCATCCGAGGGCAGAGTTACAGATCCTAAGGATGGATATGTATACTTTGACTATACCGTAGAAGTTTCATCTAATCATGGAAGTGCCAGTGAGGATCTGAACTTCAGTGATGTTATAGCCAACGACATAGCAGGTGTCACACCTGAAGTTACAGATATAAAGGTGATCAAGTCTGACAACACAGACTGCAGTTCATCACTCACATATAACAGCAGTACCTCTTCTATAGAAGGAACTCTTCCTGCACTCGGTGCAAAGGAGTCATATAAGATAACCTATACAGTAAAGAGTAAGGTCGATGATCTTTCTCAGGACGTGATCAATCTGAACCAGAGCAACATCGCAGAGGTGAAGAACTCAAAGGTTGATGATAAGGATCAGACAAACAAGGGTTACAAATATGTGAAGGACGGTGCCACAGATCTCAAGGTTACAAAATCCTCAGATGGTGTGAGCAATGATCCTGACAATCACAAGATAGTTTACAAGTACAAGGTTATAGTAAGTTCTGAGTATGGAAGCGATGGTGATATAACACTTGATGATATTCTTGCAAATGAACTTGACTCAAAACTTGGACCTGATGCCAAGAGAACAGTACAGAATGTTACATGCAAGCTCAAGGACAGCAACGGACAGTACACGGATGTCACATCAAATGGATATGTGACTCCTGCAACAGGAACCATAGGAAATGGTGAAACAGTTATAAATGGAAAGCTTCCGAAGCTTGACGCTAATTCACAGTATGAGATCACATACGAGGTTGTTGTCTCAGATATTGCCGATGACATCGGAAGCATAAATGTAAACAATAAGAATGGTGTAGATGTGTCAGACGATTCACATAACGAGCATACTGATAACGACAGCAGTACATGGTACAATGCCGGCAAGTCTACAGCATCCATCAGCAAGACCGGTTCACTGTCAGGAGACAAGTCAACCATAACATGGACAGTAACCGTGAATGCGGATAAGAAGAAAGATCTGACAGGAATGTCTGTATCGGATATACTCACAAAGAACGGGGCAGAGCTCACAGATGAAAAGACGTGCAGTGTATCCATAAATGACACAGATGTGTCAACCACTATCAATCTTCCTGCAAGTTTTGTGGAAGAGAATGGTAAACTTTATCTGACGGATGGAACTTCAAGGGTTGAGGTGACAGAGAACAAATCTAAGATCGTGTTCACCTACACAACAGATTCATCCAAGCTTGATAAGCTGACTGATGTTTATAAGAATGTAGCGACAATAGAGAAGAACGGAGTTACGGACAGCGCAGAGG
>CAVCCL010000179.1:0-4546 GCA_963600665.1 Bifidobacterium catenulatum
TTCTAGCTGTGATGATTCCGTCATCGTAAAGCTGAGATACTATAGAGCTCATGCCGTGATAACGAAGTCCACCGGCGTGGTTTGGTGATGGGATAAAGCCGCTTCCAAGTGTATACATCTTTGCAAGTGGACATATCTTTCCTGTATCGCAGTAGTCGTATGCATATCTTCCTCTTGTAAGGCTAGGACATGATGCAGGCTCAACTGCGATTATATCATAATCTGCCTCGCCTCTGAGGATCTCTCCTGCAAATGGTGATATGAGACCACCAAGGTTTGATCCGCCGCCTGCACAGCCTATGATCATGTCTGCCTTGATTCCGTATTTGTCAAGGGCAGCCTTTGTCTCAAGACCGATAACTGTCTGATGGATGAGAACCTGTGACAGCACAGATCCAAGTACATATCTGTAGCCCTCCTGTGTTGTGGCTGCTTCAACAGCCTCTGAGATCGCACATCCAAGGCTTCCTGTTGTACCAGGGAACTCTGCATTTATCTTACGTCCAACCTCTGTTTTCATGGATGGTGACGGTGTTACCTGTGCTCCATATGTACGCATAACCTCTCTTCTGAATGGTTTCTGCTCATATGATACCTTTACCATATATACCTGACAGTCCAGATCAAAATATGAACATGCCATGGAGAGCGCTGTTCCCCACTGTCCTGCTCCTGTCTCTGTAGTTACGCCCTTGAGTCCCTGCTTCTTGGCATAATATGCCTGGGCAATGGCTGAGTTGAGCTTGTGGCTTCCTGATGTATTGTTTCCCTCGAACTTGTAATAGATGTGTGCCGGAGTTCCGAGCTTCTTCTCAAGGCAGTATGCTCTTACAAGTGGAGCCGGACGATACATCTTATAGAATTCTCTGATCTCCTCTGGGATATCAAAATAAGGTGTTGTCTCATCAAGCTCCTGCTTTGCAAGCTCTGTACAGAATATAGGAGAAAGCTCCTCAACTGTGACAGGCTTAAGTGTTGCAGGGTTAAGTATAGGTGCCGGCTTGTTCTTCATGTCGGCGCGCACGTTGTACCACTGCTTTGGCATCTCGCTCTCTTCAAGGTAGATCTTGTAAGGTATCTCTCTGTTCATGAATTACTCTCCTTTTTATCCTTTTTTGAATTTGTTTATATCGTTTCATTGTCGTTATTTCTTTATGTATTTATGTATGTCCGATCCACGATTTACTTTGATGGGATCATGGATGCTATCTCAGCGGCAAGCTGTGACTTCGGCATGGTCTGAAGTGTAATTCTTCCAGGGCCTGTGACAACCGTGTTGAAGAAGCCCTCTCCTCCAAAGAACATATTCATGGCGCCGCCCTTTACTGTCTCTGCATTCATTGAACATGTTGCATCCATCATTGCAAGGTAACCTGTGTCGATAACCATCTGCTGTCCAGGTGCAAGCATGTAATCTACAACAGAACCATCGATCTCAAGGAATACTATACCCTGACCTGTGATCCTCTGCATGATAAATCCCTCACCTCCGAAGAATCCTCCGGCCACCTTCTTCTGGAATGCTATCTCAAGATTGATTCCCGGTGTGGATGCAAGGTATGCCGACTTCTGACAGATGATCTCCTTGCCCGGACCTATCTCGACCGCCATGATATTTCCCACAAAGCTTGAACCGAATGCTATCATTCCAGGACCACCCTGTGCCGTATATGTATTGCGGAACATTGACTCTCCTGTCAGGGCTCTGGTGAACATCTTGCCTACTCCGCCGCCTGACGTCTGCATCTGCATGTTTGGAGACATCCATACCATCGCGCCCTTTTCACAGTTCATGGATTCCCCTGCCTCCAGAATGATCTCAACTACCGGCATCATGCCACCTTTGATCTCGTATCTCATATAATTTGTCCTCCCTGTATTATCCATATTAAAATATGGACTTCATTTTTTTAAATCATACAAATGTATTATATAGTAAATACTATTCATATAACAATGTTTATTTATAAATCGTGGGGAAATACCTGTTTTTTATTAGGTCTCGCCCTTTTTCGACCTTTTAGAGCGAGTTTTTTCATATATTAATTGCTTTTTTTGAAACACAATGGTATATTTATTCAGATAAAATATGAAAGGAAGATGTAAAAATGAAACTCAAAAAATTATTAGCAATTTCAATGTCTGCAGTTCTGGCTATGGCAGCTCTTACTGCATGTGGAAGCAAGGATGATTCTTCGGAGGCAGCTTCAGAGAACGCATCATCAAAGAAGACTGCAAAGGTCATCGAGATCGACCTCACAGATGAGCAGTACGCATTTGGTGTTGACAAAGAGCAGCCTGAGCTGTTAACACAGGTCAACGACTTCATCAAGACAATGAACGAAGATGGATCATTTGACGAGATCTGCAACCACTACTTCGGTGACGGAGAGCCTGTTGCTGTTCAGTCAGCTACACTTGACTCAAGCAAGGATCAGCTTGTAGTTGCAACAAATGCTGCATTTGAGCCATTTGAGTATACAAAGGGTGAGAACTACTACGGTGTCGATATGGAGATAGCTAAGGCTCTCGCTGACAAGCTTGGCAAAGAGCTCGTTATCCAGAACATGGATTTCGACGCTGTATGTCTCTCAGTTGGTCAGCACAAGTGTGATATCGCAATGGCCGGCCTTACTATCAAGCCAGACCGTGAGGAGTATGTAAGCTTCTCAGATTCATACTACAAGGCTTCACAGAAGCTTATCGTTCCATCTGACAACACAGAGTTTGACGAGTGCAAGACAGCCGATGACGTTGCCAAGATCCTTCAGGCTAAGGGTTCAGACATGAAGATCGGTTTCCAGACAGGTACAACCGGACAGTTCTACTGCGAAGGTGACGAGGACTGGGGATTCACAAAGCTTGCTATGACTTCAACAGGCTACAAGAACGGTTCTCTTGCAGTTCAGGATCTTTTAAATGGTAACCTTGACTATGTTATCATCGATGCTGCTCCAGCAGCCAGCATCACTGCCGCTCTTAACGCAATGCAGTAAAATCCAATTCGGATTTAGTAATTTTAGTATTAAAGCCAATTATGTTTGAAAGGATATTTCATGGGAGACATTTCTACAAAAATACAAAAGTTCATAGAAATATTCATCGACAACAACGGGTATGTTAAGGTAGTCGAGGGTCTGAAGAATACTGTGATAATAGCCATTGCCGGTCTTATCATCGGTATTCTCATCGGTACCCTCATAGCTACCGTCAGGGTAATTCCAAAGTACAAGCGTCTGCCTAGAGTTCTGGATGCGATCTGCAGTGTATATGTAGGTTTCTTCCGTGGAACACCTATGGTTGTACAGCTTCTTCTCTTCTATTATGTTCTTCTTCCTATCGTGGGAGGACATATGACAGGAGTTCAGGTTGCTATGCTTGTATTCGGACTCAACAGCGGTGCCTACATCTCAGAGATCATGCGTGGTGGTATTCTCTCCGTTGATCCGGGTCAGATGGAAGGTGGACGTGCCATGGGACTCAGTTTTTCGACTACCATGCTCAAAATCGTTATACCTCAGGCAGTCAAGAACATTCTGCCAACCCTTGGAAATGAATTTATTTCTTTAATAAAAGAGACTTCAGTTGTAAGTTTTGTCGGAGCAACTGATCTCTACGTTGCATTCAACTACATCGGAAGTAACAGCTACGAATTCATGGTTCCTTATCTGGTCATGGCACTTATCTATATCGTGATGGTGCTTCTCATCAGTCTGGGAATCAAATTAATGGAAAGGAGCCTGAGAAAGAGTGATAGACGTCATTAATCTTGAGAAAAGCTTCGGTGACAACAAAGTCTTAAACGGCATCAACGTCACCATCAATAAGGGCGATATAATGGTTGTTATCGGTCCCTCAGGTTCTGGTAAAAGTACATTTCTTCGCTGTCTGAACTGTATGGAAGATCCAACCGGCGGCCAGATCATCTTCAACGGTGTCGATATCGCAGACCCTAAAGTCGATATCAACATCCACCGCCGTCATATGGGTATGGTTTTCCAGCATTTCAATCTGTACAACAACAAGACTGTTATACAGAATATCATGCTCGCTCCTGTCTATGTCAGATGTCAGGATCTGAAAAAGGCAAAGCGGCATAATCTTCTGCTCCCTGTCACCAACCTCTTCCGCAAGGAAAAGCAGACAAAGCAGGAAATAACAACAACTAAGTCAGAGATCATTGCCGAGGCTCGTGCAAAGGCTGAGGAACTCCTGAAGAGGATCGGTCTGGAGGACAAGGCGGATGTATATCCTTCTACTCTCTCAGGCGGTCAGAAGCAGCGTGTTGCCATTGTCCGTGCCCTTGCCATGAATCCTGATGTCATTCTGTTTGACGAGCCAACCTCCGCTCTTGACCCTGAGATGGTCGGTGAGGTTCTTGATCTTATGAAGGCTCTTGCAGATGAAGGCATGACAATGATCATTGTTACCCATGAGATGGGATTTGCCAGAGAGGTTGCCAATAAGGTCGTATTTATTGACGACGGTCAGATTCTTGAATCCGGTACACCGGAGGAATTCTTTGGCAATCCTAAGAACCCTAGAC
>CAVCCL010000180.1:0-3040 GCA_963600665.1 Bifidobacterium catenulatum
CTTCTCACCTAACTCACACAATTCCTCTCCCGTCGTATATATATCTATCTCGTATTCTATATTTTTTCTTTTCAAATAGTCCTCAAGTCTCCTGTATATTTCATTCCTAAAATATCTTTCATCATCGCAAATTGCTATCTTATACATTTGTGCCCCCTGGTATAGTTTATCTATTGTATTAATTTTATAACATTTGTCGTATTTTGGGAATAAAAAAATAGGCAGACTGAAATCTCAGCCTACCTATTATTTCCCATATATTTATCTTTTACTGGTGATAGTAACTCAGGAAATCAGCCAGCTTTGCGGTTGCCTCCTTGAGTATCTCCATATTCGGAAGATATACTATCCTGAAGTGGTCTGGATCCTTCCAGTTGAAGCCCGTTCCGCATGTGACGAGGATGTGCTTATCCTTGAGAAGATCAAGGGCAAACTGCTCATCATTTGTGATGTTGAACTTCTCCCTGTCAAGCTTAGGGAATATGTAGAACGCAGCCTCCGGCTTGACAACACTTATTCCCGGAATATCACTGAGCGCCTTGTAGATATACTCCCTCTGATCGTATATTCTTCCACCCGGAAGAAGCAGCTCATCTGCACTCTGGTATCCGCCGAGGCAGGTCTGGACTATACTCTGGGCAGGAACATTTGAGCAGAGTCTCATGGATGACAGGAGGTTAAGTCCCTCTATGTAACCTTTCACGTTACTCTTATTACCGCACAGGCACATCCATCCGATTCTGTAGCCTGCTACTCTGTGGGATTTGCTCAGTCCGTTAAAGCTTATGGTGAACAGATCAGGTGCCAGTGATGCAAGAGCAACATGCTCCTTATTGTCCATTATAAGTCTGTCGTATATCTCATCCGCAAAGAGGATAAGCTCGTTCTCCCTTGCTACCTGAACTATCTGCTCAAGAACCTCCTTTGGATAGAGGGCTCCTGTTGGGTTGTTCGGGTTAATGACTACGATTCCCTTTGTTCTTGATGTTATCTTTTTCTTGATATCCTCTATATCCGGATACCAGTTGGACTGCTCATCGCAGAGATAATGAACCGCTGTTCCTCCTGCCAGGTTGACAGATGCTGTCCACAGTGGATAATCCGGCATTGGAACAAGTATCTCATCTCCCGAATCAAGCAGTCCCTGCATGGACATTGTTATAAGCTCGCTGACTCCATTTCCTGTATATATGTCGTCGATACCCACATTTGGAATGTTCTTCAACTGGCAATACTGCATGATCGCCTTTCTTGCTGAGAAAAGTCCCTTGGAATCCGAATATCCCTCTGTATCCCTGAGGTTGTATGACATATCCCTTACTACCTCATCCGGCGCCATAAGTCCGTGTGGTGCAGGATTTCCTATATTGAGCTTGAGTACATTTATTCCCTCTGCTACCATTCTGTTTGCCTCGTCCATAACAGGACCTCTTATGTCGTAACATACATTATCAAGCTTTGATGATTTCTCAAATTTTCTCATGATACACACTCCTTTATATCTCTTGATCCCTTGTTGTCTGTGTTCGCTGATTGTTGGTTTTAACTTGCGTTTTCTTAGAGATTACTCCACATCTGCGATGCTCCCGTAATCTCTGCGTAAAATAAAAGCCCTAAGCATACTTATAATATGCTTAGGGCGAACTTTCTTGTCCGTGTTACCACCTAAATTCAGGAACTTATTCCTGCTCTCAGCCGACAGCCATCACTATCGTTGTCCCTATAACGTGGAACGCTCCGTTGACCACTACCCGGAAATCTTTCGCGGTCACAGCTCGGGGACTGCTTCCTTAAGGTGTCCTATAGGCTCGCACCAAACGCCTACTCTCTGAAGTGACAGTGACTTAAGTACTCCTTCCTGTCTTTGCCTTTGTCTGTTTTTATAGGATAGCATTCAGGTGTCTTGTTGTCAAACTGTTTTTATCATATTTTCTCACGGTGACAAATTTTTTCTGTTTCTTTGCCTGTCCGCTGCAAATATTTTCTTTTTGGAATACTCAATCTGCATTCAATCCGACTTACTTCATAAAAGAACACTCGTCCTTGTTACACTGAATCCCTTCTGGATTTTTCAGATTTATATGAAATACATGTCCGCTGTCTGGATTGTTCTGTCCATATGCCTTTGTGATATGAGGTACACCTGCTCTGTTTAACACCTCATCCAGCGCTTTTGTATGTGATGCCAGATCATCATTTACACTGTACATAAGGTATGCCTCCGGGAAATCAGAATTTATGTATTCAAGCTGATCCATGAACAGCTTATACTGCTCCTCCGTAACCGCAAGATCTCCTGCTCCAGCTCTGTCAGTCTCATCATTTCTCAGATACCAGGCGGATATATTGTCATTTCTCTCTGCCATCTTGTATGCTCCGCAGTTGAGGCAGACCTTCTTAGGCATTAGATCATATGTGAAGAAATCAAGCTTTTCTCTGTATGCTTTGTCTGCAGCTATGATGCAGTAATTTGCTGTGAGCTGTGCCCCCGCCGAATCGCCGACCATGTAGAAATTGTCCATGTCTATTCCAAGTGTCTGCGCATTCTCATGGATATACCGAATGAGATATGCCACATCCTCTATGGCCGCAGGGTATTTGTTCTGCGGTGACAATCTATAGTTGAAGTTCACCACCACGTATCCGCTCTCCGCAAGGTGACAGCAGTCATGACTGTACAGTTCCTTGTCGCCATAGAACCAGCCACCGCCGTGTACGCTTACTATCACCGGATATTTTCTGTTCTCATCTGTCATGTAAGATTCAGGAACGCAGAGATCCATGTAGCTGTTGGATGTGTAGCTTGCAGAATCTACGTCTGCGGCATCACCGGGATCAGCAAAACATAATATGTTACTCTCATCGCTCTTGGATCTACCATTTGAGGCTGTATCATTTCCACCATTTAAATCCTGCTCATCTCTCAATTTTTTTATAAGCTCATTATAGCGTGTCACATCAAGTTCCTTTTTGTAATCCAGATTCTTTATCTGTACAACATTTGTCGGATATTCAAGTCCTTCATCTCTCACAGCGTCAT
>CAVCCL010000180.1:3050-10423 GCA_963600665.1 Bifidobacterium catenulatum
CATATTGACCCATGCCGGAAGATTCTTGTCCACCGCACCGCGGCTGAATATCTCTGCTACGTTTTTCATCATTCTTTCTCTGTCCATAATTATCTCCAATATTTAATCTCTGTACTGTATCCTGAAATAGTCCAGATACCTTTTAAATTTATCCTGCGCCGTGAGACAGGTATCCCTCAAATACCCTCTTTCTCTATTCCACTCCGAAAGGCCTCTATAGTAATACCATTTGAGATCTTCATCTATGATAAATGGAACTATATCATATTTCAGACACTCTTTAAACAATATAAGTCTGCCAACCCTGCCATTGCCATCCTGAAAAGGATGAATACTTTCAAACTCATGGTGAAAGTCCAGAATATCATCAAGTGTGTGTTCATTGTGTTCACGGTATGTTGCCAGGAGTTTTTTCATTTTCTGTGGAACTTCTTCCGGTAAAGCCGTATCATGACCGCCCACCTCATTCGGAATTTTCTTGTAGTCACCCACCGCAAACCAGTCTTTTCGTGAGTACTGCGTTCCATTCTTGAGAATCAAATGCAGCTCCTTTATCATTTTCTCACTTAAGGGATTCTTTGCACTATCGATCACAAGATCTATGCACCGAAAATGATTAGTCGTCTCAACTATATCGTCAACATTTAATGTCTGATCACTCACACCTATAGTATTTGTCTCATATATATACCGCGTCTGATCATGACTGAGTCTGCTGCCCTCTATATGATTGGAATTGTAGGTGAGATCCACCTGTATCTTATGATAAATACCACCTTTTATTCCATGTTTTTTCTCGTCTCTCAGCACAGTCAGAAGATCTCTGTTCTCTTCTCCCACCGGCTGACGCACAGGTTTCTGCGCAGAATCTGGTATATTCCAAGTCTTTCCCGTCAGAAACGCCCCCGGAATTTTATCATGAGCACAGTAATTTCTAACGGTTCGTTCTGACACATTCCATTTTTTTGCAGTTTCCGCAACTGAAATATAACCCATGAAATCCCTCCTTTTTATGCAATGGTCTTTTATCATCTGCACAGCGTTTTTGTATATAAATAGTATATGCCGTTATCGGCAAGAAATCAACTTTTTCAATATGTGAAATTGGTCGTTTCTTGCCGATAACGGCATATTTACACATTACTCATATACAGGTTCAAAGTCATCTGCTCCGTGTCCGCACAGAGGGCATACATAGTCTGCGGGGAGCTCGCTTCCCTCATATACATAATTACATATCTTGCATCGCCATCCCACGATCTTCTTATCTGTCTGGGGCAGCTTGTCTGCCTTCGGCTTTACACGAGCCTGATAATCTGCGTATGTGAGAGGTGCCTTGTCTGACAACATCTTTGCGTCTACCACCTCTGCGATGAACAACGTGTGTGTTCCAAGATCGTGGCTCTCAACTACCTTGCCACTGATAACCGCACATGCATACCATCCCATGTATGGGATTCCGTTGACGTCCTCCGGCATCTTTATGCTCTCGAACTTGTCCACGTCTCTTCCCGACTGATATCCGAAGTGCTTTATCGAGTCAAATGTACACTGCTCGTCAAGCACACTGAGAGCGAACACACCGCTCTCCTTGAGCAGATCGCATGTATAGTTCGTGTTGAGGACCGATATAGCAACCCTGATCGGATCGTTCGCCACCTGTATACAGGTGTTGATGATACAGCCATTTGCCTTGTCTCCCAGTTTGGTGGACAGCATGAAAAGTCCATATGATAAACTGTAGATTGCTTTTTTATCCATGATAATAACCTCCTTGCAAATCATAATCAATATATTATATAGATTCATTCCCAATAAGATATTTCTATAATACCATATTATCGTACAAAAAGCTCCCCCTGTTTGTCACAGGGAGAGCTTTTATTCAAGCAAATAAATCTATCTCTCAATAGATATTATGTCATTTATTCCGTTGTCTGATTCCTGATAGAATATTTTTATTTTATCTCCGCTCTGTATAAATATCAGCTCCTCGTTCTCTGAGAAATCCTGCTTGTATACATTGCCATTTTCATCTGTGATGTACACATATGTCGTGTCATCCATGTTGATATATTTGATATCAGCGACCGTGATCTGTCTGTTCGGTATGTCGTCGGTCATACTCTGCGTGCTCTTAAGTCCGTTCTCCGCCAGAAGCTTGTTGTACGCCGCAAGCGCATCCTTCTGGGTGGTTCCTGTGGCTACAATATTGTACTTCTCCACGTCGACAAGCGCATACATCTTAACCAGGCCACCATTGTCCTTTAAGACCATGATGTAGGTTGGTATTCCGCCGATGTTGATGAGAGATGGGAATGAAGCCTTGTAACCAAGATGCTGTACCTGTCCCTCTGCTGATGCCATGGCTGAGTATTCCTCTGCACCTGCCACTTTGTAATATTTGCTCTCCCCTGTCCGGAGGTTCATCATGGCAAATCCTATATTGGACTCGTCACCATTTACAGATGTGACACCTGTGTATACCCACACGTCTCCGTCCATGACCTTGTAACCGTAATCATCGGTAGTCCTCTTGCATCCCTTGTTGCCAAATACGCTGTTCCAGTAACCGCCTGAGAGTTCGCCATACCAGTCATATTTCTGACATGCAAGATCTCCATCATATACACGGTCCACCCAGTTTGGCACATCTCCAACGGCATGATACTCTGTATCTCCCGTGCACGGATCACATATAACCACGCCCTTTACATCCTTTGCACCGAAGAGCCCTGCGTGTGATTCGAGAACCGGGCAGATGTAATATGGGTTGCCATCGTCATTGAGTTCCAGATAGAGTCCTTCGAATATATATGTCGGATAAGCCATCTGGACATGTCTGTACAGGTTGTTGTTGAAATACGCTGACGGTGAATATACTATTGGCTTTTCTGTCTGTACATAGTGCGCCTCATTCTTCACGGGATCAACAAGAACATATCCTGGAATACCGTTCTTCTTGTTGTTCATATATTTGATAAATCCCGCATAGTTGAGGGCTGCGACCTTCATCGGTGCGCCGTTATAATCTATGGTGCTGTAATTGCTGCTTACTTCATACTGGCTGACAACATCCGAGAGTGAACCAACTGCTCTCTCTCCTATGATCCTTGCTGTGCTGGTATCCATCAGCGCAATGTCATTTATCTGCTTGCTCTCCGGGATATCCGTCTGGAAATCTCCATCCTCTATATTGATAAGGCTTGCGTATTTCGATGCACAAAACAGCTTGGATGACGCCGCAATCATGATAAGACCTACAACTATCAATATTCCAACTATCCAGGCCACCGGCTTTGTCGCCTTCGTCACGACACTCCTGTCATCATTGCTCTCAACTGTAAAATCAAGTGTACAAAATCCTATCAAGCCAACCGTGATCGCCATCCACACCCAGAACCCCCGGCTCTGTATGTTGATCGCCGGCGTTGCCGCATAATAATATATAAGCTCTCCCACGATCAGCACGGCAAATGCTATGACGTTCCATTTACCGAGTCTTCCCGGGGGCTTGGCAAATATCTCCTTTGCCGCTCCTGTGCTCTTCCTTTTCTTTGTCTGTTTACCCATGTTGCCCTTCTTTCCGGCTTTTCTGCCATTAAATGCTTTACTCCGTATGTCTGCCCCATATATTATCATCTATTCCGATAAAAATATATATCAATCCAGTATCTATTATGCCCCTTATCGTTCTGCCAGTGAGCGTTTACTTCGACAGACGCCGGAATTCCAGCGGGGCAGCCCCATAGCATTCGGCAAATGCCCTGGCGAACTTGCCCTGATTCTCGTACCCCACCGCATTTGCTATATCTAT
The DNA here is from genome assembly GCA_963600665.1 of Bifidobacterium catenulatum. Taxonomy (GTDB): domain Bacteria; phylum Bacillota; class Clostridia; order Lachnospirales; family Lachnospiraceae; genus Coprococcus. The sequence continues at coordinate 6,868 of CAVCCL010000180.1, forward strand.
GACCTTCATGTTCGTGGATTCAAGCAGATCTGCGGCCTTCTCCATCCTCTTTCGCCTGAAATACGAGAGATAAGTATCGCCCAATATTCCTTTGACGTAAAGCTTGAAGCTGCTCTCACTTATGCCAAATCTGTCTGCCATCTCCTTCGCTGTGATTCGCCTGGACAGATCCTGCATGATGATATTCTCCGCCTCCCTGACTATGCTGATCTGCGATCTTGTGAAATATGTATCCGTCTCACCCTCACTCGGCATATCTAGCAGCTCGTGAAGCAGCCTTGCCGCCATGTATCTCAGATATCCCGGTTCCGGATCGTCCTTCCTGCTCCATTCCTCATTCACAAGAGCAAGCATGGCATCACTCATGCGGTGGATGTACAGACCTCTGTCTCCGCAGAACACCTCGTCTATTTGCTCAAGGTCTATCCCCAGCAAGGACATCAGATCCTCTCCGTCCATCTGTGAAATAATATTCATATTAATATAGAACTGTATGCCCTCGTACAATCTTCCCGGGTAGTAGAAGTCCTTGGTTGGCAGGATGTTGCTGACGCACACCTGATTCTCGCTCACTATGGCATACCTATTTCCTGTAAGTGACACGTCGCATCTGCCCGCTATACAGAAATTGAGTATCAGCATTCTGTCAGAAAATACTGAGCTGTCTCCCTTCATCCAGCTATTTGTGTATATCTGATTGAATGACATGGTGATCCCCGGCGCAAGCACATACGCATCTACGCTTCCTTCATTTCCCTTATCAACATAAAAATGAGTCTGATCTGTTTTGTAATTATCTGCTTTCATGCGCACATTTTATCATCAGAAAATCCAAATAACAATCAGGCAAGCAATTTTATTGCTATTTGGATTCAAAATAACCATATGGATTTTACACACATCTATTCATTTGCTAGTATTCAAGGAGTTTATTTGTTGTTAGATTTATCTAACCATTTGTTATATGGAGGCATTTGTCCTCCCATAAACTACTATATAACACAAGGAGGAATTGAGATGAGCATGGTCACGCTGTCCGAGTCTGCACCCGGAAAAAGCTACTTCATCAGAGAGATAAAGGATGAGTCCAGACTGGTAAACAGGTTGTCATCTATGGGGCTGATGTGTGGAAGTCTGATAGAGGTCTGCCAGAACAATAAAAAACAGCCCGTTCTGATATTTGCAAGAGACACACTGGTCGCCATAGGACGAGGGGAAAGTACAAAAATCATTGTAGGAGGTGCGGAAGATGAGTAACTTTTACCGAAAAGACGCCGACACGCCGGTCATCGCTCTTCTTGGTCAGCCAAATGCTGGTAAATCTACCATATTCAATATGATGACAGGCTCGCACCAGCATGTCGGAAACTGGCCGGGAAAGACAGTTGACCAAAAGGAAGGAGAATTCAAATGGAACGGCAGGCGGATGATCCTGGCCGACCTTCCGGGAAGTTATTCCCTGTCCGCAGGTTCTGACGAGGAGATCATCACCAGAGATTACATAACATCGGGAAATGCCGATCTGGTCCTCGTTCTGGCGGATGCGTCACAGCTCAAGCGAAGTCTGTATATGCTGGCGGATTTTGTCGGAAGCAAGGTTCCCGCAGTTCTGATACTGAACATGATGGATGTCGCAAAGGGACAGGGAATCACCATAGATACCAGGCTGCTTGAAGATAAACTTGGAATCCCTGTGGTGCCAATGTCAGCGATACAGAAGAAAGACTACCGCAGACTATACGAAACTATAGAAAAAAGTCTGGAGCAGAAGCCGGTCATCAATGGCGATACCATGGCTTCCGCCGAGGATAAAATAACATTTATTGATACTTTGCTGGATGGAGTTCTGACCACTGCCAAGACCAGCGCAGACGCCTATTCCAAATTTGACCGGATAGCGCTTTCGCCTGTGAAGGGCAAGCTCATGGCATTTGGAATTATCCTTGGCATCTTCCTGCTGTCCATGATATTTGCTGGGGTGGCTGCCGGAATACCATCGCTTCTTCTGACACATATCGCCGAACTGCTTCGTAAATTCATGGCAAATGTAGGAGTACACCCTCTTCTCATATCACTTATATGTGATGTGCTTGTAAACGTACTCTACTTTGCCCTCATGATGGCATCATTTGTCCTGGGAATAACCCTTGGCTTCAACCTGATGGAGGAGACTGGATACCTTGCGCGTATCTCCTTCCTGTTTGATCACACCATGTCCAAGGTGGGACTCCAGGGCAAGACCATCATGCCTTTTTTCATGGGACTCGGCTGCACTATAGCCGGAACCACAGGTACACGAGTAGTTGACAACTGGGGGCAGCGTGTTCTCGCCATCGCCATGTCGTGGGCGGTTCCATGCGGTGCCACACTCTCAGTTGTGCCGACCATTGCCATGGCTCTGTTCGGAAGCACCGGTGGATTCCTTGTGATTATATCCATCTTCCTGTTCATGTTCCTCATGATGTGGCTGGTGTACAAAATATTTGGCAATTCGCTCTCACCAAAGGAGGAGCGTGTCGGACTCATCATGGAGCTTCCGCCTTACCACAAGCCAAATATCCGCAACACTTTATATGTGACTTTCCAGAGAACACTTGATATATTCCTGAGAGCAATCAGAGTCATCTCTCTGGTTTCCATAGTATTCTTCGTACTTACATATGGATTTGGTGGAAATCAGGAGAGCAGTATCCTGTATAAGCTGGGCAAGCTCATTGAGCCTGTTACCATGTTCTTCGGCCTCAAATGGCAGGCATTTCTCGCCTTCTGTGCATCGGCAATCTCCAAGGAATCCTTGCTTGGAGTCCTGAACACACTGTACGGAACAGGTGGAAATCTCGTCAGCTCTACATTTGGCGCAAAGACAGCAGGTAGCTCCGCAGATATCTCCAGCATCCTTGCAGCCAACTTCACAAAGGCGGAGGGGCTTGCATTTATATTTGCCATCAGCTTCAACATGCCTTGCATCAGTGCACTCGCTGCGACCTCAAGGGAGACGCACTCAGTGAAATGGACCGCTAAGATCGGCGTGTTCTACACGCTGGCAGCGTTGGTCATCTCGTGCATTGTTTATCATATTGGATTGCTGGTGTTCTAATATAATAAAGCACAGGAGTTTTTCTCCTGTGCTTTTGTTATCCGTTTGCCTGCTTTAATAGGGCATCCTGCAAAACTTTTGAAAAATTTATGTGATTCTTTTCCCCATAAGTATTAAGCCATGCAGGTATCGTAATATTCTTACGCACCGCCTTACTTCCATACTTTTCAGAGTATGCATCCATATCTAAAACTAACATATTTATAAAACTATCCTCATCTGTTTGTATGTCTTTACGCTGTGAAGGACTTGGTATATTATTTCCATCTTCCAGCTCTCCCAGAATCCATCCGCTGGCAGCATCCGTAGCCATCTCAATGGCATCTGCCAAATCATCTCCCTCAGTTACACAACCAGGAAGATCAGGAACCTCTACTGTATACCCTTCCTTTTCCATACACGGAGAAAAAATAGCCGGATATATTAATTTCATCAGTTCCACCCTCTTTCTATTAAAAA
>CAVCCL010000181.1:0-2433 GCA_963600665.1 Bifidobacterium catenulatum
GGTTAATACAGACTCTTCTGAAGAAGTGTATAATGAGGATGGAGAACTCGACGAGAAGGCTTTAAAGAAGCAGCTCAGGAAAGAGAAGAAAGAGGCAAAAAAGAAAGAGAAAGCTGAAAAGGAAGTCAATATTGTCAAGGATCTCATATTCCTGTGTATTTATATAATAATAGTAATTGGCATATGCTGGGCTGTGCTTACATTTGTCGGACAGCGAACAGAGGTCAGTGGAGAGTCCATGAGCAATACTCTTCACAGCGGAGATACATTATGGATCGACAAGCTTGAGTATGAATTTGGCTCGCCGAAGAGATTTGATGTGGTTGTATTCCCGTACGGAGACGATGAAGAGACCTTCTTCATCAAGCGTATAATCGGACTTCCGGGTGAGACAGTGTATATAGACGAAGATGGTGTTATCTATATAAATGACGAGCCTCTGGAGGGCGATGTGTATGGCAGAGAGACCATAGCCAGCGACAAGCGCGGAGTTGCAGCCGAGGAGATCACACTGGGTGATGACGAGTACTTTGTTCTGGGAGATAACAGAAACAACAGCCGTGACAGCCGTGTGGAGGATGTTGGCAATATACACAAGAAAGACATCATTGGCAGGGCTGTATTCAGATTTACAGGCGGTTTTGGCAAGATAGAATAGGATAAGATATCAGGGGCTGTTGCCTAAAAAGTGGCAATGGTCCTTGTTTTTAGGTGGAGGACATATGGGAAGTATAGCGGAGATAAAAAAAGTATTTGCTGATGCTGATATAAATGAATATTCAGGGCTTATCGAGAAGTATGGCGACGATGAGAGAGATGGGGTAAAGAAGATCATAGCGTCCGCTCAGAAAAAGATCGACGCTCTTGAAAAAGAAAAAGCCCGCAGCTATAAAATGTTTGAATTTGAGAGAAAATACGCTGACAAGGGATATATATGTGGTATAGATGAGGTCGGAAGAGGCCCGCTTGCAGGCCCTGTAGTGGCTGCTGCAGTCATTCTTCCAAAGGACTGTGATATTTTATACCTCAACGACTCCAAACAGCTCACACCGAAGAAGAGGGAGGCCTTATACGATGAGATCATGGCGAAGGCTGTAGCTGTAGGCGTGGGTATGGCAAACGAGAAAGTAATAGATGAGATAAATGTCCTCAACGCAGATTACGAGGCTATGAAGCAGGCTATATCGAAGCTTCAGGTTAAACCACAGATCCTGTTAAACGATGCGGTTAATATTCCGGGTGTTGATATTGAGCAGGTGGGCATAATAAAAGGTGATACGCTGTCTGCGTCGATTGCGGCAGCAAGTATAATTGCAAAGGTTACAAGGGACAGGCTTATGGTGGAGTATGACAGTCTGTATCCGGGTTATGGATTTGCAAAAAACATGGGATATGGCACGGCAGAGCACATTGATGCGCTCAAGAAGATTGGTCCGTGCGCTATACACAGAAGGACGTTTATCAAGAACTTTGTATAACAATTGTTCATCACACATATATTCATGGAAAGGCGAAATGATGTATAACAGCAGAGCAACCGGTAATGAAAAGGAAGCTTTAGCTGCTGATCATCTGGCTGGCAGGGGCTATGAGATCCTGTGCAGGAATTTCAGGGTGGCCAGCGGTGAGATAGATATAGTGGCAAAACACGATGGATATATAGTGTTTATCGAGGTGAAGTATAGGTCCGGAGTACATAAGGGCTTGCCGGAGGAGGCTGTCGATGTGCGCAAGCAGAGACAGATATGTAGGACTGCATTATTCTTCCTGAACAAATATGGCTATGGAATGGACACCCCGGTTAGATTTGATGTGATAACCATACTTGGTGAGGATATACATCATATAGAAAATGCATTTGAGTATTCGGGATATTGATAGGATGGCGGATATGGATATAAAGTATATTAGGAAAGACAATTCAACACATGTCCACACGGTGGATGACGTGGATTATATAACATTTGACAAATTGGACAGAGCCGGAGTTGTAAATGCATTCTCCACCAGGATAGGAGGAGTGAGTGAGGGCTATCTGGGCTCAATGAACCTGAGCTTCCACAGAGGTGATGATGCGGACCGAGTTATGGAGAATCACCGCAGATTTGCGGCTGCAGTGGGATATGATCACGAAAAGCTTGTGTTTTCCGATCAGGTGCATAAGACAGATATATATAAGGTTACAGAAAAGGATGCCGGAAAGGGAATAATCAGAGAGTCGGATATTCTGGAGATTGACGGACTTATGACGGATGTTCCGGGGATACCGCTTATGACATTTTATGCGGACTGCGTCCCTGTATTGTTCTATGATCCGGTTAAAAAGGTCGTTGCGGCGAATCACTCCGGGTGGAAGGGGACCGTCAGCAAGATAAGCAGACATATGATAAACAGATTGAAGTCTGAATATGGAACATCGCCAGAGGATCTCAT
>CAVCCL010000181.1:2443-4068 GCA_963600665.1 Bifidobacterium catenulatum
AGGGCCTTCTATATGCAAGGATTGCTATGAGGTGAGTGAAGATGTGGCTGAACGATTTATGGAGGCATATACGGAAGCTGAGGCGGCTCAGATCGTATTTAGCAAGGGTAATGGCAAATATCTGCTTGATCTCCACAAGGCTAACTATTACAATCTTGTTGATTCGGGTGTAAAACCTGAGAATATTGACGTGACAAATATATGTACGTGCTGTAACAGCGAATGGCTTTTTTCGCACAGAGCGAGCAAAGGCCTGCGGGGTAATCTTGCGGCGGTGATCATGCTCCCTGAATGATAGGGCGTCATTCATTTGCTGTAGCTTTTGATCCGTAGACAACTAATATAGAAGAGGAAATTATGGAACATATTGTAAAGGAAATACTTGAGGGAAGTATAGCCCAGGAGATGGAGATCGAGCCGGGAGATAATATTCTTGCGGTAAATGACCATCCAATAGAGGATATATTTGACTATCAATATCTCATAAATGACGAATATATAGAGCTGCTCGTGAGAAAGTCTGACGGCGAGGAGTGGCTTCTGGAGATAGATAAGGATTATGACGAGGACCTGGGAATCGTTTTTGAAAATTCCCTGATGGATAATTACAAGTCCTGCTATAACAAGTGCATATTTTGCTTTATCGATCAGAACCCGAAAGGTATGAGAGATACTATATATTTCAAGGATGACGATTCCAGATTGTCATTTCTTCAGGGAAATTATATTACCCTTACTAATATGAAGGAAAAGGATATTGACAGAATAATCAATTATCATCTTGCTCCGATAAATATATCGGTGCACACCACCAATCCCAAGCTGCGCTGCAGTATGCTGAATAACAGATTTGCCGGTGCCATACTTGACTATATAAGGAAATTTTATGAAGCTGGTATTCCTATGAATGGACAGATAGTTCTGTGCAAGGGGATAAATGATGGGGAGGAATTGTGGCGTACGATCTCTGATCTTATGGAGTTTGTTCCTGTTATGGAGAGCTTGTCCGTGGTTCCTGTCGGTTTGTCAGATTACAGAGATGGCTTGTTCCATCTTGAACCGTTCAACAGAGAGGACGCCTGCGAGGTTATTGATATAATAGAACATTTTCAGAAAAAGGCATTTGAAAAGCATGGCACACATTTTGTTCAGGCAAGTGATGAATGGTATATAAATGCCGGCAGGGATTTCCCTGAGGCTGACAGGTATGATGGCTTTATCCAGCTTGAAAATGGTGTGGGCATGGTGAGACTGCTTATGGATGAGTTTGATGAAGAGTGGAGCTCCGTAGAGGGCGATGACAGAGAGTATGAGGTGTCCATGGTTACTGGAGTGCTCGTATATGATTCCATAAAGCTCCTTGCTGACAGGATCCCTGAGAAGTTCCCAAATGTTAAGTTGCATCTGTATAAGATCATTAATGATTTTTTTGGACACAGAATAACCGTGACAGGATTGCTTACGGGTGGAGATATAAGAAAGCAGCTCACAGGAAAGCCTCTTGGACAGCGACTTATACTGCCTTCCAATACTCTTATGGCGGATGAGCCGAAATTCCTTGATGATGTGACGCTTGCAGAACTCACAGATGCTTTACAAGTCGATGTTTGTATTGTAGAATCAAG
>CAVCCL010000182.1:0-7513 GCA_963600665.1 Bifidobacterium catenulatum
TTTGTGTGCTTTTTACATTTTTTCTCCTAAAAAGAGATAATTTTTTGCACTTATTGTAAATCTCCACATTGCAGCCAAGTCAATTAAGGCAGAATTGTCTGAATGTCTGGATTGCCGGCCTGCATCGCCCGCACATCAGCTATTACATAAGCTCTTTCTTCACATTGAAGATAGTTCCAACAACCTTCGGGCCCGCATTTGACGCAACTGCTGCCCCGATCTGGAAGTAATCTGAAGGGCCATAGCCAACCTTCTCCGTCATACGGGCTGTCAGCTCGTCTCTTACTGTCTCGTCATTTCCATATACTATCTGGTACTCTGAACCCGGATCCATTTCCTCTAATGTGACATCCACCATCTTTGACATGAGCTTCTTCTCGCCACGGCACTTGATAGCTGTCACGATCTCATTTGCCCAGATCTTCATGATAGGCTTCACGCCGAGCGCGTCACCAACCAGAGCTGCAGCACTTGGAATTCTTCCTGACTTGGCTGCATACTTGAGGCCATATATTCCGAAGTATATCCTTCTCTTTGGGAGCTCCTCCTTCAGATACCACACGATATCCTTGGCATCCCTGCCCTCCTGAACCATTCTCGCTGCCACGACCACCGGATAGCCATACTGTCCGCTGTAGCCTATTCCGTCAAATACATATATATTGCACTTTCCGGCGCACTCAGGATATTCCTCCTCGAACTGCTCCGCCGCCATCTGCGCATTTGCGTATGAGGCAGAACCATCCTTGTTGATACTTACATATATAATATCCGTGTAACCCTGCTCCACCAGCTCCTTGTATACCTCGCCGAACTGGTACGCTGTAATCTGTGATGTCTTTGGAAGATCATCATTTTCCGCCATGAGCTTGTAGAAGCCCTCATTGTCAAAATCGACTCTGCTCAGATAAGACTTACCGCCTATTACGACCGGGAAAGGAAGGATCTTGATGCCGAGCTCCTTCTCCTCCTTCTCTGAAATGTCACTGGCAGAATCTGTCATTATAATAATTTTTCCCATAATTCACAAAACTCCATTATATCCTTACGAAAATTTACTTATCATTCTCCATACGCCACTTGATACATCTGTTGAGATAATGAACATAATCAGGGTTCTTGCACATGCCCTTGCCCTTGTCGTCAGATATCTTGGCAACGTCCATACCGTTACATGCTGTTGTCTTCATGACGATGTTGAGCGGTTCATCACATGTATCATTTGATATATATGTTCCTATTCCAAATGCAACCTTGATCTTATCCTTGAAGTAGCTGTTGAGCTTGTCTGCTCTCTCAAAATCAAGGCTGTCGCTGAACAGAAGTGTCTTTGTCTTTGGATCAAGTCCAAGCTCCTCATAGTGGCGGATCATCTTGTCGCCCCACTCATAAGGATCGCCGCTGTCGTGTCTCACTCCACTGAAAAGTGTTGCATATGTGAGCTGAAAATCCTTCAGGAAGCAGTCAGTTGTGATTGCATCCGTGAGGGCTGTTCCGTTCAGCACTCCATATTCCTTAACCCATGCATCCAACGCATACCAGTTAGAATATGCAGGATTGTGCTTGTGGTTACCCTGTCCAACACACATGATCCACTCATGCGCCATGGTTCCAACAGGAACCAGATTGAACTTCTTTGCCAGATATACATTGCTTGTTCCGACAAATGTTGAACCCGGATACTTGTGCTCGCTGAGCTCCTTGACTGCAAGCTCCTGGGCCTCGGCTGAAAGTCTTCTTCTGAGTCCAAACTCACTGAAAGCCCCAAGATTGTACTCGCCGGTCTCGACCTTGCGGACCTTCTCGTCAAGCTTCTCCTTGAATGACGCAAGCAGCTTATCATAGTCGTCGTTCATTCTGAAGTAGACCTCATTTACTATAGCCAGAGTAGGAATCTCATACATGGACGTGTTGAGCCATGTTCCCCTTGCCTCTATCTTCAGTCCACACTCAGCGTCATCTGATATCTCAAAGTCCTCATATCTTGCCTTCCAAAGTCTCAGGAAATCAACATATGAACCCTTTATCCACTTGATATTGTGCAGATACTCAAGCTCCTCCTCTGTGAATCTCAGATCACAGTAGAGCTGTATCTGTCTCTTGATCTCATCGACCATCTCCTTTGTGAAGAACACGTCCGTGTTTCTGCACTTGAATGACCATGTCGTCTTGTAGTCGCTGAACTGGTGGTATATAGCCTGACCCATGCTGAACTTGTACATGTCAGTTTCGAGCAGGCTATTGATTATTCTTTCCATAATTATACTCTTCTTTCCTTTTTTATCCGTTCCGCACACACGGCACCACCGCCATATGTCAGGGAAATACGGAAGTATCCGCAAGTTCAAATACTTCCACTTATAATAAGTTAGCACACTGCCCGCTGTCAAGCACTATTACCTTGCAACTATTATATATAATATTGTATAATGTTACCGTTCAGAGCCATGCAACACGTGATAAGAATCACATTGACATGCTCGCATGATCAATGTGATTCTTATCATGTGTTATACGGCGGATACGCCGCACCTCACAGACTCGTAAGAGGCTGTGAGGTGGCATGGCTCTGAATTTTACACATTATGAAAAGAGGATAGATTATGTTAGAGCAGAACAACGAAAAAAAGCCTAAGAAGTACGCCGGCATTCTGGCTCACCCAACATCCTTCCCGAGTCCTTACGGAATCGGCGATCTGGGTCCGGGCGCTTATCAGTTTATCGACTTTCTTGCAGCTTCAGGATTAAATCTGTGGCAGGTGCTTCCACTCGGTCACACAGGCTTTGGTGATTCACCTTATCAGCCATTTTCAGCATTTGCAGGACAACCACTTATCATCGATATCGACTACCTCAGAAAGAAGAAGTTACTTCTGGACGAGGACTTCTCAGCTATGCCTGACTGGGATCCTGAGAAGATCGACTATGGAACACTTATAGAATTCAAGACTGGCCTTCTGAAGAAAGCATACGAGAGATTTATCGACGCTGACTACGCAGATGATATGTCAGGAGACGAGGAGCTCATGGCAAAATTCGATGCATTTGTCAAGAATACATCATGGCTTGCAGACTACTCACTGTTCATGGCAGGCAAGGATGCTCATGAGGGAATGCCTTGGTACATGTGGGAGGATTCACTGAAGAAGCCTACCGCAAGACAGAAGACCACATGGAAGAAGAAGCTTGCAGACGGCATCGGCTACTACAACTTCCTCCAGTTCCTTTTCGCAGAGCAGTGGCAGGCACTCAAGACATATGCAAATGATCTGGGAATCAGCATCGTAGGTGACACACCTATATTCCTCGCATGGGACAGCGCAGACGTGTGGTCCAACCAGGAACTGTTCATGCTTGATTCAAAGGGATACCCTATCGAGGTTGCAGGTGTACCTCCAGATTACTTCTCAGCTACAGGACAGCTCTGGGGCAACCCTCTGTACAACTGGGAAAAGCACACCGAGACAGGCTACGCATGGTGGATAGAGAGGATCAAATATCAGCTCACCGTGACAGATTTCCTCAGAATAGACCATTTCAGAGGATTTGACCGCTACTGGGCAGTGCCTTACGGCGAGGAGACAGCCATCAACGGCGAGTGGAAGCCGGCTCCGGGCCTGAACTTTTTCACACAGCTCGAGGCAAATCTCGGCTACCACCTCCCTATCATCGCTGAGGATCTCGGTGAGATAGACGCATCAGTAATAGAGCTGAGAGACAAATTCGGACTTCCTGGAATGAAGATACTTCAGTTCGCATTTGAGAATCCAAATGAGAATGACTTCCTTCCACATAACTACACACCTAACTGTGTATGCTATACAGGAACACACGACAATGACACCACCCTCGGATGGTATACAAAGGCTTATGAGGCTTCAAAGGATAAGCTCAGAAGATACTACAGCACTGACGCAAGCGACATCTGCTGGGTTATGATAAGAGCATGTTTCTCTTCTGTTGCCAACATGGCCATCGTTCCTATGCAGGACGTGTTGAAGCTCGACTCATGGGCTCGTATGAACACACCAGGCGTTGGAGAGGGCAACTGGGCATGGAGATTCAAGGCTTCAGACCTAGGCAAGCAGTTGTCTGACAGACTTCTTGAGACATCAAAGCTCTACGGAAGATATACTCCTGTTCCAGAAAAGAAATCAGACGAGGACAAGTAGGATCAATGTTGGAACATTTAAAATAGCATAAGGAGAATTATATATTGAGAACAATATTTGCATATTTATTTGCATTTCTGGGAATCGTCCTGTGTACTCCATATCACCTGTATCTGTACCTTCTTGCCAAGAAGGATCAGGAGAAGGCGTACCGCCGCGCCCAGAAACTGGTCAAGGGCTTCTTCAGAATAGTCCTGTTCATCTGCGGTGCAAAGCGCACAGTCATAGGTCTGGAACGAGTGCCGAAGGATCAGCCTATTCTGTTTGTCGGCAACCACAGAAGCTTCTTCGATATACTGTGCTGTCACAACGCACTTGACAGACCGCTGGGATTTATGTCCAAGGACGGAATCCTGAAGGTCCCTATCCTTCCATGGTATATGAAGGATATCGGCTGTACATTCCTTGACAGATCTGACCTGAAGAAGGGTCTTGAGACCATCCTTCAGTCAGCCGACATTGTGAAGTCAGGACATTCAATGATGGTATTTCCTGAGGGTCACAGAAATGACGGCGAGGAGCTTCTTCCTTTCAAGGATGGTGCATACAAGATCGCACAGAAGGCCGGATGTCCTATAGTGCCTGTATCCATCTGTGGAACGGACAATATCATGGAGGCCAACAAGCACAACTTTATCAGAAGTCACAAGGTGGTCATCGAATTTCTTGACCCTATCGACATAAACGGATTGAAGCCAAAGGAGCGCAAGGAGGTTCTCGAAACCATTCCGGCACTCATTCAGGAAGCAAGGGTTAAGAATCTTCCCCTTGCAACAAAAAAGTGATCAGACTATAATAATCTGATCACGGCAAGACAAAACACCAATAACTAAATATAATCAGGAGGAACTAAACATGGCATGGTGGGTATGGTTGATAATAGTTGCAGTTATACTTATCGGAGGTCTTATTGCATTATACATAGTAGGTAATAAGCTTCAGAAAAAGCAGTCTGCACAAAAGGAAATGATGAAGGAACAGGCACAGCCTGTGACGATGCTTGTCATCGACAAGAAGATGCTCCCTATGAAGGATGCCGGATTGCCTAAGATGGTAATGGAACAGACACCAAAGCGTTACCAGAAGGCCAAGATGCCTATAGTAAAGGCCAAGATCGGACCTCAGATCATGAATCTTATCTGTGATGACGGTATATATGATCAGATGCCTGTCCGCGGAGAGGTAAAGGCTATGGTCAGCGGTATCTATATCATGAGCGTCAAGAATGTTCGTGGTAAGATCGAGGAGAAGAAGGGCAAGAAGACATTTGGTGAGAAGCTTCGTGCAAAACAGAGAAAATATCAGGATATGTACGACAAGGACGTAGCCGAGTCAAAGCTCAGCAAGGAGCAGAAGGCTGCAGCCAAGGCTAAGGCCAAGGAAGATAGAGAGAGAGCTAAAAAGATCCAGAAGATGTAACAGCTTGAAAGGAGGTTCCCAATATGAAAAAAAGTCATATTAACCTCCGCGAACTTGGAATAGCTTTACTCGCACCGATATGCATGACTTTTGTCCAGGGGCTTATTCCATCATCTCTGGTATCATGCATTATAATAATTATTCTCTGCGGATGTATACACCATGTATATCCTTGGGTATTCACCGCCGGAGATAACCGTAACAATAAAAACAGAACAGGAACGAGATCACTCTCATTCCTGTTCTGTTTTTGTATTTTTATACTTATCGTCATAACAGGCCTCAGCCTGCAGTTCTTTTCCACCGGAATACTGAACGCCATTGAGCTCCATCATCCAGAGCTTCTTGGCAGTTACAGAGACATGGTTCGTTCATCATTCTCTCTAAGCAACGGTATCTTCCGGGTTGCCACTGTCATGCTTCTTGCACCGGTCTGTGAGGAGCTTGTGTTCAGAGGGATCTCTCTGAGTTCTTCCAGACGTGCATTTACATGCAGACATTCAGATGTTATCGCCATCCTGCTGTCAGCACTGCTGTTCGCACTTTATCACGGCAACGTCGTCCAGTTCTGCTACGCCCTTCCCATGGGAATCCTTCTCGCGCTGCTCGCCACATGGACGTCTTCCCTGCTGCCATCGATCCTTCTTCACATAACGATCAACGTCTCTTCTTATTTCACCGGGATGCTGCCATTTGCACTGTCACATACAGGCTGTATACTTGCAACTGGTATCACGTCAGCCGCAGGCTTCATCGCCCTATATCTGCTGCTGCGCCGAAGTGGCAGATCACACAAAGTATCTTGACATGTGATACACATACACCTTTTCATCGGGATCCTCTTCGTATCCTGACAGCTTGATGATATTCTTCAACACAAAATACCTGCTGTCTCTCATAACCCTCTGATATTCAAATGTTGGGTAGTACAACATCAGATATATATTTCTCGGTGCCCTGCGCACGGAATCTATTATATTGTCTATGACCTTCTTGAACACCTCCGGGGAAAATGGATTGAAGAAATAGAAATAATTATCCTCATCTGCAACCTCGTACTCCTGCGCCGGAATGTTATAGAAGTTCATCCTGTCTTCCTGATCATAAAATCTGCTCTGATAACCCGCGGCATTTTCCAGAAGCTTCTCGTATATGTCAGCATCTGCCTCTATACCCGTGGCGCGGCAGTAATGCCTCGAGTTGCCATAAAACAACACACGCCCCAGTCCGCAGCCAAAGTCAACAAGTGTATCCTCCGGCTCCATGGACACGGCATTGAACAGGGTCACAAGATCCCTGTAGTAAGTCGCCTGATATATATTATTCTCCTCGGTGGGCTGCTCCGCACCTATACACAGCGTCGTATCTATAGACAGAAAATCATCAAACGCCTTCTCGTCATCCATATAGCTATCCTCACTCCACGGTTATCCTGAGTACGTTAAACGATACACATTCATTGCCATAATCCATCACATACACCACGACCAGACCAAGCCCCTTTTCCGTCTCCACGAGCTGATAGCCTTCAGTGAGTATGCTTATATTCATCATACCAACCGGAGTGGAATAAAATGCCTCTCTGGTCTCTCCCGGTCTGAATGACATGGCAGCACTGACTTCACCCTTCTTTGTCAGGTCAAGTCCTGATTTGTCAAACTTCAGCAGATTCCTCGCCGGTTTCTCAAGATCCTCATAATACTCATCGTATTTCAGGTAAAATACCCCGTCCTTCTCATGAAGGCTTCCCCTGGTAACAAGCTCTATGGGTTCAACATTGTTCTCTTCCCTGCTCGTCCTCTGCTCTCCAACTACTGTCACAGTAACATTCTTTACCATATAAACTTCCAATCTATGTAATTTTATAAAATTATCTCTCTTTTGCCATCTCTATAAGAGTCGTGACGAGAGTCTTTATATCG
>CAVCCL010000183.1:0-5009 GCA_963600665.1 Bifidobacterium catenulatum
ATGTTCGCACAGTGTGATACGGTTATCATAAACAGGGATACTGCTATGTTTGAACAGATTGCTACGGCTGTTCCGGCAGGAACAAAAGTGATATTGTTTGGACAGAAAAGCTACGATGATCATAAGCCGGATGCGTTCGTCCGAAATGTGAATATGGATAGAAGTGGCCTCAGCTTTGATATTATATATAATGGTAGTGCCATAACTATACAGACTAATCTTATTGGTCGTTTTAATGTGGAAAATCTGACGGCTGCAGTTCTGGCAGCTCTTGAGCTTGGCATAGATGCAGATACCATCAAAGCCGCAGTGAGGGATGTATTTATCCCGGGAAGACTGAACATGCTGGAGGTGTGTGGCAGACATGTGATAATAGATTATGCCCACAACCATCTGAGCTATGACCGCCTGTACAGAACCATCAGAGGTATATATCCGGATTCAAGGATGGCTGTTATGATAGGTGCTGTTGGAGCTAAAGCATTTGACCGCCGCAGGGAAGCTGGGCAGATGGCAAATGTATACGCAGACAGGGTTGTGATAACAGAGCAGGACAGTGCTGATGAGAATACGGGTAAGATAGCCATGGAGATCGCAAGATATGTACATAAGCCTTATCAGATAGTGCCCCGGAGAGAGACGGCCATCAAGAAAATACTCGATGAATCTGCACCGGGTGATGTCGTTGTTCTGACTGGCAAGGGGGCGGAGAAAACTCTCCGTGTTGGACACAGTGCAGTGAGGCAGTATGCGGGGGATCGTGAGATAGTCAGGATGTGGCAGAAGACAGTAGGGAAAATATGCGGATAGCAGCAGGCAGAATTCAGTAGTGTTTAGCAGACGTTTGTATAATTTGTGTAAAATAAGCACTATTTTTGGCTTGTATTTTTTATCTTGGATTGTTAATCTATTGTACAAACAGAAAGTCGGTTCGGATTAGCTTCGGACTGATGTCAAATGCAAAGGGATATAAGACAATGAAAAAGCTATCAGATAGACAGAAGACACTTATCAAATGGCTGTGTGTGTTGGTTCTGGTCGGCCTTATCGTATATGTGTTCAGGGATATGGCTGGCCCAATAGTCAAGCAGCTTGTGAATACAAGCCCAAAGGTTGTAGTGCTCGTCATACTTGCATCGGTGCTTTACAGCATCATTGAGAGTGCCATAACGTATGTGATAATGGGTGAGACTGAGAACAATCTCACGTTTTTGGATGCAAATATCATGACATACTTTGTGTCATTTTACAGGGTGTCAACACTTGGAAGTGGAACCATAGTTGCGTCGACGCTCTTTCTGAGACAGTGCGGTGTCAAGGGCTCAAAGGGGCTGGGACTTTACTCTCTGGATTATGCAATACATAAGATGACCATATGTCTTATGGCGGTTGTGTTGTTCCTTGCAAACCGCTCATATATGCTGAGTGTATTCGGCAAATACAGTTCATACGTGGTGCTGGGAGTTGTTGCGACAGTCCTGATCACCACGGCTATCGTGCTTTTTGCGTGCTGGCCGGCATTTCACAGATTTCTCATCTGGCTTCTTGGCAAGGTCAATCTTCTGTTTAAGGGGAAATTTGACAGGCAGCTTGAGAGTCTTTCAGAGCAGTGTGTGATGATGGAGGAGGCAACAACGCTGGTTTTGAAGAAACCGGTAGTCATACTGAAAGTTATTATTCTTGATATATGTAAGTTCTCATGCTGGTTTGCAATTCCATATATAGTGTGTCACAACCTCTGCGATATGAGTGTGGTTACTTCAATAGGAATAACAGCCATGAGTGTCATGCTGGCAGCAGTCATTCCTATGCCGGGAGGTATAGGTTCAAGCGAGCTGGTCATGACAGCCATATATTCGGGACTTGTGGGCTCGGCTGCGGCTGGAGCCATGGCGCTTCTCTACAGATTTGCAACATTCATGTTTCCTTTTATCATAGGTGCATTTACAGCCATATTCTTCAAGAGATTCAAGAGGTATAAGGCGGCGCAGAATGCGGCTCTGGGATTAGATGATGTGGCGGAAACTGATGTGTAGTTAACAGCAGTATATATAAAAACGCAGATAGAATAGAGAATATAAGTAACTTTTTCTATATCAGCATTTGTAAGGATCGGCAACAGATGATATAGAACTGGTGGAAGGAATAGATACAGATGAAGAATATAGTCGCGGGCATACTGGCCCACGTTGATTCGGGTAAGACCACCCTGTCGGAGGCGATGCTCTATCAGGCAGGACAGATAAGAAAGCTTGGACGGGTGGATCATCAGGATACATATCTAGATACGGACAGTCAGGAAAAGGACAGGGGTATCACGATATTTTCCAAGCAGGCGGAGCTTACATATGCTGATATGCATATAGCTTTGCTTGACACTCCGGGACATGTGGATTTCGGAACAGAGATGGAGAGGACACTGCAGGTTCTTGATTATGCGGTCCTGGTCATCAATGGCATGGATGGAGTGCAGAGTCACACGGAGACTCTGTGGAAGCTGCTTGAGAGGTATGAGATTCCTGTATTTATATTTGTAAATAAAATGGACATGACGGGCTATGACAGAGATTACCTCATGGACAATATCAGACACAGACTGAGCGATGGCTGTGTCGATTTTTTATGTGATGAAGCGGGCGAGCAGATCGCCATGTGCGATGAGGCTATGCTTGAACATTTCCTTGAGACTGGGGCAAATGAGGAACAGGACGTGGTGGATGCCATTGCGGGCAGAAAGCTGTTCCCATGTTACTTTGGCTCTGCACTCAAGAACGAGGGCGTGTCAGAGCTCCTTGACGGCATGAACAGGTATATAGTGGAACCTGTGCGTGGGGAAGAATTTGGCGCCAGAGTGTTCAAGATAGGACGTGACGATAAGGGCGAGAGACTTACTTACATGAAGGTCACGGGAGGAGTATTGAATCTCAAGGATGTGCTGACGCTCAGGAACAGTCAGGGAGAAGAGAGCCGTGAGAAGGTCAACCAGATAAGGGTGTACTCCGGTGCAAAGTACGATATGGTAACCCAGGTTCCCGCCGGATGCGTCTGTGCCGTTCCGGGGCTTGTGAACACATATGGCAGGCAGGGTATAGGTGAGTGCCCGGATGGAGAGCTCCCAAGCCTTGAGCCGGTGCTCAGCTACAAAGTCATGTATCCAACGGATGTGGATGCGGTCACCATGGTGTCAAAACTCAGACTGCTTGAGGAGGAGGATCCCCAGCTCCAGGTGCAGTGGAATGAGGCTGCAGGAGAGATATACATCAAAGTCATGGGACAGGTACAGCTTGAGGTCGTGGCCCAGATGGTGAGGGATAGATTTGGCATTGCCATCACATATGGACAGGGAAGGATATCATACAAGGAGACGATCGCGGCTCCGGTCATGGGCGTGGGACATTTTGAACCGCTCAGGCACTACGCAGAGGTACATTTGCTGCTTGAACCGATGGAAAATGGCAGTGGAATGTGCTTTGACAGCATTTGCAGCGAGGATGTGCTGGATAAGAACTGGCAGAGACTGATACTCACCCATCTTCAGGAGCGTGAGTTCAGGGGAGTGCTGACGGGTTCGCCGATCACGGATATGAAGATAACCATCACTGCGGGCCGTGCACATCAGAAGCACACCGAGGGCGGAGATTTCAGACAGGCTACATACAGGGCGGTGAGACAGGGCCTTATGATGGCGGAAAGTGTCTTGCTGGAACCTGTGTATGCATTTAAAATAGAGGTACCACAGGAGTATGCCGGAAGGGTGCTTGCGGACATAGTAAAGATGAGCGGAACTATGGACGGACAGGAAATATCCGGTGAGACAACGGTCATCACGGGTCATGCCCCGGTATATACCATGAGAGAGTATTACAGTGAACTCACAGCATTTTCCAGAGGAACAGGAAGACTTCAGGTGGATATAGACGGCTATCAGCCTTGCCACAACACGGATGAGGTTCTGGCCGAGAGACACTATGATCCTGAGCTTGACAGGTTTAATCCATCTTCATCGGTATTCTGTGCCCATGGTGCAGGTTATCTGGTGGACTGGTACGATGTGTATGAGAACATGCATGTGAAGGAGGATCCGGGATTTGAGATCTCAGGTCAGCTTGGCTACACGGAAGATGGCGAGGCTATGGATATTCCGGTGAACAGACCGGGAAAGAGTGTGTCGGAGATGTCCATCACGGACGAAGAGCTCAGCGAAATATTTGCAAGGACATTTGGCGGAGATTACAAGGACAAGGATGTGGCGCTGAACGGAAGGTTCAGGAGAACGACATCTGAGTACAAGGTAAATGGCACTTCCGGAAGCGGCGCGCCTGCTGGTGCAGCAGGGACCTCGGCACAGTCTGAATATCGTGGCAGTGGACAGTATAATAAGAGCCAGTCAAGAGACAGACAGCCTGGAAATGGACCGCTTGTGGGCAGCAGACCGGCAGACAGAGGTATAGCCACACCCGGAGCGTTCAAGCGCAGAAAGAACGGCGAGGACTATGTCATAGTGGATGGCTACAATGTCATATTTGCATGGGATACTCTTCGGGAACTGTCGGAGCACAACATAGACTCAGCCAGAGGTAAGCTCATGGACATACTGTCAAACTATCAGGGATATATGAACTGTAAGTTGATAGTGGTATTTGACGGCTACAAGGTGAAGGACAACAAGGGCGAGAGATTCCCTTATGATGATATAGAGGTGGTGTACACCAAGGAGGGCGAGACCGCCGATGCGCATATAGAAAAGCTCACACATGAGCTTGCGAGAAAACACAAGGTCACCGTGGTCACATCGGACGGACTGGAACAGATAGTCACCATGGGACAGGGCGCGATCCGCATGTCTTCAAGGGACTTCAAACTAGAGGTCGATAGAGTGAACGAACATCTTAGAGAGAATTATCTAAAGAATGACTAGAAGGATTTTAGAAATTAGATAGAAAATATTTCGGGCCGAGCGTCCGTATTATAGGAGGGCAATTTGGCAGATTATATAATGGCGCTGGATC
>CAVCCL010000184.1:0-2268 GCA_963600665.1 Bifidobacterium catenulatum
AGGTCAAGAGCTCTGACGTGACTGCGGACAGCATCACGACACTGTCATCCCTTGTTGGATACGCGTCCATAGGAATAGTTGTGATACTGATGCTGGTATCTATCTTCCTTATAAGCAACACGATCACCATAGGTATCACGGTGCGAAAGGAAGAGATAGGTATTATGAAACTGATCGGTGCGACAAATGTATTTGTAAGGGCGCCGTTCATCATAGAGGGTGTGATCATAGGTGCGGTCGGTTCGGCTATACCTCTGGTCCTTCTGTACTACATGTACGATAAGATACTGACATACGTTGCCGGAAGGTTCAAGGTTGTCACAACGCTGTTCGCATTTGTGAGCCAGCAGGATCTGTTTAGGACTATGATTCCGGTCGGATTGGTACTCGGTATCGGTGTTGGTCTGGTGGGAAGTATTCTTACCACAAGAAAGCACCTGAGAGTGTAGTGTTAAATGCGGTCAGAGCAATGCACAAAAAATTCACAAATTGTTATTACTTTTTTAGGGACAATATGTGTTATAATGCCGATAAGTAGGGCGAAAAGATAAGAACATTATGAAATGCGTTTAGGAGGCATGAATGATGAGAATAGATTTATACAAGATAAAGAAGAAAGGTATGCAGGTGGCAGTGGTTACTACCGGAGCACTGCTCATGTCGTTTACATCCATATTTGCAGCTCCGGTGTTCAGCGTACATGCAGAGGAGACTAAGGAGGAGGTTGAGCAGCAGAAGGAAGAGGCTCAGCAGGCTCAGGAAGAGGCGAATGCAAACGCAGAGAAGTATCAGAAGAAGGTAGACAAGCTTACAGCAGCGGTAAATGAGCTTGATAAGCAGGCCACAGATATAAGCACACAGATCGTGGAGAAGAAGCAGGAGGCAGAGGATCTTCAGAATGAGATAGATGAGACCCAGACAAAGCTTGCAGAGGCCCAGGTCAGTGAGGACAATCAGTACGAGGCAATGAAGAAGAGGATACAGTACCTCTACGAGGAGGGCGATGTTGCTTACATAGATGCCCTTATGTCATCTGCTTCATTTGAGGACAGCCTTAACAAGTCTGAGTATGTTGATCAGCTCAGTACATATGACCAGAAGCAGCTCAACAAGCTGGTAAAGACTAAGAATGATATAGCAGAGTATCAGCAGACACTCAAGGATGATCTGGCGGATGTAGAGAAGGTAAAGGCAGATCTGGAGACCAAGCAGGCAGACCTCGACGATGTTATAAGCCAGAAGAATGCGGAGATCAACAAGTACAGTGATGATGTTGAGATGCAGAAAGCTCTTGCGGCTGAATACGCAAAGCAGGAGTCAGAGCTGGATGACAAGCTGGCAGAGCTTGCGCGTCAGGAACAGCAGAGACTTGAGGTGGAAGCGATAACTCAGGCAGTGACAGCAGTGATGACAGCGACAACAGTGGAAGTAACAATGGTGGTTCAACAACTGGTTCAGGTCGGTTCATATGGCCTGTATCAGGACCTATCACAGACTACTTCGGACCAAGAGAGTCACCGACAGCAGGAGCAAGCTCCAATCATATGGGTATAGATATAGGATGTTCATACGGAGTTCCGATCGCAGCGGCTGATGCAGGAGTTGTAACGGTAGCCGAGTGGGGCGAGAGCGGTGGTAACTATGTCATGATCGACCATGGCAATGGATTTGTGACGATGTACCTTCACAACTCATCACTTGCAGTAAGCGTTGGCGATGTGGTTTCACAGGGACAGACCATTGCGTACGCAGGTTCAACAGGATATTCAACAGGAACACATTGCCACTTCTCAGTATTCCTGAATGGCTCATATGTCAACCCACTTGATTATCTGTAAGATGAGGCTGAGACATGGCACTGGATATGTGTCATATCATAAGATCTTAATATGATCATATATAGAACAGAGAAAAATGCGTGATCCATGAAATATGGATCGCGCATTTTTTATGTCAATAGGGGCATGGATATGGGCGAAGCACCATATGTTGTGGTGGTGAGAAAATATGTCGAAAACAATAGTTTTTTTAAGAAAAAATAGGATTAGCGTCGGTTGACATAAGTGGTAAAAGTATTTATACTCACACTGGACTGAGTATTTATTTAAGGAGTATATTATGGTTTTTTCGAGCATGGAGTTCTTATTTAGATTCCTGCCTTTATTTTTGCTTATCTATTTTGTGACAAAGCCGAAGTACAGGAATGTTGTACTGCTTTTAGGCAGCCTTGTGTTCTACGCGTATGGCGAACCCATATACGTGTTCTTG
>CAVCCL010000185.1:0-6253 GCA_963600665.1 Bifidobacterium catenulatum
CAGTTGCATCTACATCACAGAAGGTTATCATGATCGAGGCCGGTGCAAACATAGTACCAGAGGCTAAGATGATCGAAGCTATCTATATGGCTCATGATATCAACCAGGACATCATCGCATTTATCAATGAGATAGTAGCTGAGGTTGGAAAGCCAAAGCATTCATATGTAAGCTGCGCAGTTCCAGAGGAGCTCTTTGCAGCAATCAAGGAGATCGTTCCTCCAGCAGCTATGGAGGAGGCTGTATTCTCAGATGAGAAGCAGGTTCGTGAGGAGAACATCAGACAGATCACAGAGAAGCTTGAGGAGGCATTTGCAGACAACGAGGAGTGGCTTGCAGTTCTTCCGGACGCTATATACCAGTATCAGAAGAAGACAGTAAGAAAGATGATCCTCAAGGATCACAAGAGACCTGATGGACGAGCTATCAACCAGATCAGACCACTTGCTGCTGAGGTTGACATCATTCCTAGAGTTCACGGTTCAGCTATGTTTACAAGAGGACAGACACAGATCTGTAACGTATGTACGCTTGCTCCACTTTCTGAGATCCAGAGAGTTGACGGACTTGATGAGAATGTTACATCAAAGAGATATATGCACCACTACAACTTCCCTGCTTACTCAGTAGGAGAGACAAAGGTTTCAAGAGGACCGGGACGTAGAGAGATCGGACACGGCGCACTTGCTGAGAGAGCGCTTCTTCCAGTGCTTCCAAGCGAGGAGGAGTTCCCATACGCTATCAGAACTGTATCAGAGACATTTGAGTCAAACGGTTCAACATCAATGGCATCAACATGTTCATCATGTATGTCACTCATGGCTGCCGGTGTTCCTATCAAGGCTATGGTTGCCGGAATATCATGCGGACTTGTAACAGGCGATACAGATGACGATTACATCGTACTCACAGATATCCAGGGACTTGAGGACTTCTTCGGAGATATGGACTTCAAGGTAACAGGTACTACAGAGGGTATCACAGCTATCCAGATGGATATCAAGATCCACGGACTTACAAGACCTATCGTTGAGGAGGCTATCGCAAGAACACGTGAGGCAAGACTCTTCATCATGGAGACATGTATGAAGCCTGCCATCGCAGCTCCAAGACCAACAGTCAATGAGTTCGCACCAAAGATCAAGCAGATCAAGATCGATCCAGAGAAGATCGGTGAGGTCATCGGCCAGAGAGGTAAGACTATCAACACTATCATCGAGGAGACAGGTGTTAAGATCGATATCGATGATGAGGGAAGAATCTCTATCTGTGGCGTAGAGCAGGCAGGTATGGACAAGGCTATCGAGATGATCAACATGATCGTAGAGCCTCTCGAGGTTGGCAAGAACTACCATGGTAAGGTTGTAAAGGTTATCGACTGTGGAGCTATCGTATCACTTGCACCTAACAAGGACGGACTCATCCACATTTCAAAGCTTTCAGACAAGAGAGTTGCAAAGGTTGAGGATGTTGTAAACGTTGGCGATGAGGTTGACGTTAAGGTCATCAAGATCGATGAGAGAGCAGGAAGAATAAGCCTGAGCCTCAAGGATGCACAGTAAATAACAGTTCTGAGCTAAACTATAATAAGGGTATTTTTTATAAGGGTAAATCTGATGTCTCGAAGCCGGTCTGTCATATGGCCGGTTCCGGGGCATTGTAGTAAATAAAGGCATACATAAACAAACTAAAAAATAAAAGCAGATTTAAGGGGGAACATATGAGATACGGTTATTTTGACGAACAGAACAAAGAGTATGTAATTGACAGACCAGACACCCCGGCACCTTGGGCAAACTACCTTGGTTCACCGGAATACGGAGCTATAATCTCCAACAACGCAGGAGGCTACAGCTTTGAGAAGTCAGGAGCAAACGGAAGAATACTGAGATACATATTTAACAGCTTTGATCAGCCTGGAAGATATGTATATCTTCGCGATGATGACACAAAGGATTACTGGTCAGCATCATGGCAGCCGGTAGGCAAGAGCCTTGATGTCTATAAGAGTGAGTGTCACCATGGAACAGCATATACTAAGATGTATGCGGACTATTCTGATATCAAGTCAGAGGTACTGTACTATGTTCCACTTAACAAGACACATGAAGTATGGAAGGTGAGAGTTACCAACAATTCAGACAAGCCACGTAATCTCTCTGCTATCGGATACTGTGAGTTTACAAATGACTGCAACTATGAGCAGGATCAGGTAAACCTCCAGTACACACTGTTTATAACCAGAACATATTTCATGGACAACAACAAGATCCTTCAGGTCATCAACGAGAATGTTGAGAAGGCGGAGATTAATGGAAGTAAGGCAAACAGAAGATTCTTTGCACTTGCCGGAAGTGATGTTGCATCATACTGTGGTGACAAGGAGGAGTTCCTTGGAAGATATCACGGCTACGGCAATCCGATCGGAGTTATAAATGGAGATCTTGGCAACAAGCTCAACTACAACAGCAATGCCTGCGGTGGACTCCAGACAAAGTTCACACTTGCTCCGGGCGAGTCAAAGGATTTTGCATTCATAGTCGGAATGAAGGACAATGACGCTGCAAATGCTGTCATAGCCGGATACGCAGATCCTGCCGCAGCATGTCAGAAGGAGCTTGACGAGCTGATCGAGTATTGGCATTCAAAGCTCAACAACTTCCAGGTACACACACCTAGCGATTCATTCAACAACATGGTAAATACATGGAATGCATACCAGTGTTTCATGACATTCATATGGTCAAGAGCTGCATCGTTCTCATACTGTGGTCTGAGAAACGGATATGGATACAGAGATACAGTTCAGGATATCCAGGGTGTTATCCACCTTGCACCTGAGATGGCTCTTGAGAAGATCAGATTCATGCTGTCAGCACAGGTTGACAACGGCGGTGGACTTCCACTTGTAAAGTTTACACATAACGCAGGTCATGAGGATACACCGGATGATCCTTCATATGTACAGGAGACAGGTCATCCTGCATACCGTGCAGACGACGCACTTTGGCTGTTCCCAACTGTATATAAGTATATTGCTGAGTCAGGCAACCTTGACTTCATAGACGAGGTTATTCCATTTGCCAACAAGGATGAGGGTACAGTTTATGAGCATTTAAAGAGAGCGATAGATTTCTCCATGAACAGACTTGGAGATAACGGTATGCCGGCAGGACTTTGGGCAGACTGGAATGACTGTCTGAGACTTGGAAAGAGAGGCGAGTCAACATTTGTTGCCATGCAGCTCTATTATGCGATGACAGTTATCAAGTATTTTGCTGAGATGAAGGATGATGCAGAGTACATAGATTACATAAACAGCATTCAGTACAAGATGGGTGAGACCATCCAGGAGAAGTGCTGGGAGGATGACAGATTCATCCGTGGATACAAGGAAGGTGGACAGGTCATCGGTTCAAAGAATGATCCTGAGGCAAGCATGTGGCTGAATCCTCAGTCATGGGCAGTCATAAGCGGACTTGCCACAAGAAAGCAGTCTGAGATCGCACTTGAGTCTGTTCACAGGGAGCTTAACACAGAGTACGGTGTGAGACTTATGTTCCCACCATACAGAGAGCATGCATTTGACGGAGCACTAATGCTTCTGTTCAATGCAGGAACAAAGGAGAATGCGGGTATATTCTCACAGCCACAGGGCTGGATAATACTTGCCGAGGCACTCATGGGACATGGAAACAGAGCGTTTGAGTATTTCAACGAGAGCTCACCTGCATCCATGAATGATAAGGCTGAGATCAGAAAGCTTGAGCCATACTGCCATGGACAGTTCACAGAGTCTGTCGGAAGTCCATTTGAGGGTCGCGCTCATGTACACTGGCTTACAGGTACAGCATCCACATGTATGGTTGGTTGCGTTGAGGGTATCATGGGTATGAGACCTGACTTTGGCGGAATCAAGATCGCACCTTCAGTCCCATCAGACTGGAAGGAGTTCGAGATCGAGAAGATGTTCAGGGGTAAGAAGCTCTCCATCAAGGTTCAGAATCCTGATGGACATGAGAGCGGTTTCCAGAGCCTCACATTAAATGGCGAGAAACTTGAGACCAATTATATCCCTGCTGACAAGCTTGCTGATACAAACGATATCGTGCTCGTAATGTAATGAATACAAATACATCATTTATACCATATTAAGTTAAGAAGGGCTCGGCCCTTCTTAATTTTTGCCCTGATGCGGAATGGATGGATCGGGGCTGGAAGGTGGTGCAGGCGAAGTGGAATCGGTATCGATTGCTGAGAGGTTAAAACTCACTGACAACATACATGTTATGGATGCTCCAGGCGGAGGTTATATCCTGTTATGTGGAATATATGGAGAGATTGAGGGGCATGACAGGCTTCCTGCCGGTATGAAGAGTACAAGCTACGAGAAGCTGCTTCCGGTGATAGCCCAGGCGGAAAACTGCGGAGATGTAAAGGGGGTCCTGACTCTGATAAATACGGTCGGAGGCGATGTTGAATCCGGACTTGCCATATCTGAGATGCTGTCCAGCCTGTCAAAGCCGGTCGTCAATATCGTGCTTGGCGGCGGACATTCCATAGGAGTTCCTCTGGCGGTATCGGGAAATGTGTCTTTTATAGTGCCGACTGCAACGATGATAGTTCATCCAATAAGGACAAATACGGCGGTGCTTGGAGTTAAGCAGAACTTTGAATATATAGAGAAGATGCAGGAGAGAATCATACAGTTCACAGTGGATCACTCATCTATAGACAGGAAAGAACTGGAGAAACTTATGTTTAACACGACAGAGCTGACCAAGGATGTGGGCTCGGTCCTGATAGGAAAACAGGCTGTCGAAAAAAGGGTTATAGACAGGATCGGTGGTATGTCGGCGGCTTTAAAAACGCTGTATGACTTGATTAATTAAGAAAATGATAGTAAAATTCCATAGGATATTGTATAAACATCGATCAAGGGAGGTTGGTCATGAGCTTATTACAGGCAATTTTGATGGGAATAATACAGGGAGCTACAGAATTTCTTCCGGTCAGCAGCTCCGGACATCTGGCGATTTTCAAGAATATTTTTGGAGTGGAGACAGATACAGGAATATTGTTTGACATACTGCTCCATTTTGGCACTCTGGTTGCCATATTCATAGTTTACTGGGCAGATATAAAGAAGCTCGTTATAGAGGGACTTAAGATAGTGGGAGACTGCTGTGTCAATCTGGTGAATTTCATAAAGAACAAGACAGCGAAGGATGGACAGATATATCCGTACAGGAAGATTGTGTGTACGGCATACAGAAAGTTTGTTATGCTCATACTCGTGTCAACTCTTACGACGACGGTGATCGCAGTCCCATTTGACAAGGCTATAGGACATGCAGGAGATACACTTTTGATACCGGGTATCTGTCTGTGCATAACATCTGTTATCCTGTACTTTGCGGACAGGCTGCCGGCTGGTAAGAAGAGTGCGGCAAAGGCTACATACAGGAATGCCATATTTGTAGGTCTGGCACAGGCTGTTGCAACACTTCCAGGAATATCCAGATCCGGAAGTACGATAACTGCAGGCTTGGCATGTGGTTATACAAGGAAATTTACGGTTAAGTATTCGTTTATAATGTCCATACCGGCTGTTCTTGGCGCTGTCATACTGGAGATACCTGATCTGTTCAAGGCATCGATCTCAGGGGCAGAGGTCGTTAATTACATAGTTGGTATGATAGTTGCCGGTGTTGTCGGATATATATGTATAAAATTTATGCTTTATACGGTCAAGAAAAAGAATTTTAAGGGATTTTCCATATATTGTATGATCGCAGGAATCGTGTCTGTAATATGGTATTTTGTCGCTTAGATTAAGAATAGAGGTAGAAAATGGCTACTGGAAATAAAAAGTCATACAAGAACAATACATCAAAGAATGGCACGTCCAAAAACGCTGCGTCTAAAAAGACTGTGGCAAAGAACTCTTCAAAAGGCGGATCAAATAACAGGACATCTGCGAAGAAGAATACTGCATCGAAAAAAACATCTGCCAGATCAAAGGCTGCCATAGAACGCAAAGCCCGGGAAGAGGAACTGGCAAGACAGAAGCAGATGAGAAGTGAGATCATACTCATAGTTCTCTTTGCATTTTCTGTGTTTCTGCTGCTTGCCAATTTCAGAATATGCGGAATAGTTGGAAATACCGTGTCTGGATTTTTCTTTGGAATAATCGGTTTCAGCGAGTACATATTCCCGGTATATCTGTTTGTGTCGGCGGCCTATCTTATAT
>CAVCCL010000186.1:0-2850 GCA_963600665.1 Bifidobacterium catenulatum
CTCAAACAGTGTGGTCGATGTAGGTATAGGACAGCCGAGCGATTACAGCGAGGACAAGATGCTTGAGATAAAGGATGATCTGGACAGCGTTGGCACAACGGATTCAAAGCTTGGCAAGGACAAACCGAACGTTATATTTGTACAGCTTGAGTCATTTATGGACCCGTCATATGTAAAGTGCCTCACGTTCAATGAGAATCCTATTCCGAATTTCACAAAGCTGAAGGAGGAATGTACGTCAGGATTCCTGACAATGCCGGCGATCGGTGCCGGTACAGCCAACTCGGAATTTGAGGTGCTCACAGGATTCAATGTGGCATATTTTGGAGCAGGAGAGTATCCATATAAGACAATTCTTGGAAAACAGACCATAGAGACCATGGCTACACAGTTGAAGCTGGATGGATATTCCACCCATGCAATGCACAACCACGATGGTACATTCTATGACAGATACAAGGTGTATAAAAATATGGGATTTGATACATTTACCCCGATGGAGTATATGTACAACCTGGAGCACACCCAGAAGAACTGGGAGAAGGACAATGTCCTGACCGGCGAGATCATGAAGACTCTGTACTCCACCGCGGGAAGAGATTTCATATTCACCGTCAGCGTACAGGGACATGGAAGATACCCATCAGAGCTTGATGAGGAGAATTACAGTTATCCTATAAAGGTTGCCGGAACAGGCGATGAGAGCCTTGATACACAGTGGACATATTACTGTAACCAGCTTCATGAGATGGATGATTTCATTGGCAAGCTTATAGACAGACTTACAGCGTACGATGAGCCGGTCGTTCTCGTTATGTATGGAGACCATCTTCCTGGATTTGAGATCACGGAGGACGATATAACCAACGGAGACCTCTACCAGACAGAGTATTTTGTCTGGAGCAATATGAAGAACTTCCCGGTTGAGGATGAGGATATAGAGGCATATCAGCTCAGCACAAAGGTGTTTGATATGCTGGGATTTGAGAAGAGCTATGTGCAGAAGTTCCAGTCAAAGTACAAACCGGGCGATGCAAACTATGATGATGATCTCGAGAACATTGAGTATGATATGCTTTATGGACAGAGATACATGTATCCTGATGGATGGCCATACGAGCCGACGAATATGAAATACGGCATAAGCAAGATCAGGATCTCTGAGATCAAGAAGGGCGTGTATGTGCCACCGGTTGATGAAGAAGCGGATTCCACGGCAAATGATGGTTCCGGGGACGGTGAGAGTGCTGAGGAGCCACAGCCTATGAATGGATATTATATCCACGGAAGCAACTTCAATGAATGTACATTTGTGTGGATAGATGATGCCTTTTTGAAGGAGACTATCTATATAGACAGAGATACGCTGTTTCTTCCATATGAGGATTCGTTTGAGGCGGGCAAGGAGATATCCGTGGCGCAGGTCGGAGACGACAGTATAGATTTCGGAGTGGAAGACACTTATGTATATAAGGGAGATCCTGAAGATCCGGAGGACACAGAGACAAATGTGACCACGGAGACGGAAGAACTGCCTTGACAAGAACTATATAATTTGTTAGCATGTTTAAAAAGTTACATCACCCAACGCGATAAGTGTTGGGTGATGTGTTTTCTCTATTAAGGCTAATTGACGTACATAATGAGCATAATGCTCTTATTAAATATTTTACAGAAAGAGAGAGAAGAAAATGGGTAAGATTATTGGCGAAGGAATTACATTTGATGACGTTTTATTGGTACCTGCTTATTCTGAGGTATTACCAAATGACGTTGACCTTACAACAAAGCTGACACAGAAGATTAAGTTGAACATTCCTCTTATGAGTGCCGGTATGGACACAGTTACAGAGCACAGAATGGCTATTGCCATGGCTCGCCAGGGTGGTATCGGAGTTATCCACAAGAACATGTCCATAGAGAAGCAGGCAGAGGAAGTTGACAAGGTAAAGCGTTCAGAGAACGGTGTAATATCAGATCCATTTTACTTATCTCCAGAGCATACACTGGCAGACGCTGACGAGCTTATGAGCAAGTTCAGAATCTCAGGTGTACCTATCACTGAGGATGGCAAGCTTGTTGGAATCATAACCAACCGTGACCTGAAGTTTGAGAAGGACTACACCAAGAAGATCAAGGAGTCAATGACATCTGAGGGACTTGTTACAGCCAAGGAGGGAATCACACTTGACGAGGCTAGAGAGATTCTTGGAAAGGCTCGTAAGGAGAAGCTTCCTATCGTTGATGACGATTTCCATCTGAAGGGACTCATCACTATCAAGGATATTGAGAAGCAGATCAAGTACCCATATTCAGCACATGACGCACAGGGCAGACTTCTCTGTGCAGCAGCAGTAGGATGTACAGCCAACATCCTCGACAGAGTTGCAGAGCTCGTATCAGCAAAGGTTGATGCGATAGTTATAGATACAGCACATGGACATTCAGCCAACGTTCTGAGAACCTTCAAGATGGTTAAGGAGAAGTATCCTGACCTTCAGGTTATTGCCGGTAACGTTGCAACAAGATCAGGCGCACAGGCTATGATCGACATGGGTGTAGATGCAGTCAAGATTGGTATCGGACCTGGTTCTATCTGTACAACAAGAGTTGTTGCAGGTATCGGTGTACCACAGATCACAGCTATCATGCAGGCATATGATGCAGCTATGAATGCCGGAATCCCTGTTATCGCAGATGGCGGTATCAAGTATTCAGGAGATATCACAAAGGCTCTGGCAGCAGGTGCCAACGTATGTATGATGGGAAGCCTGTTCGCAGGTACAGATGAGGCTCCTGGTGATTTCGAGCTTTATCAGGGACGTAAGTACAAGGTATACAGAGGTATGG
>CAVCCL010000187.1:0-5110 GCA_963600665.1 Bifidobacterium catenulatum
TATATACACCTGTCCATTCTGGATAAGCACAGTCTCACCCGGCAGGCCGACCACCCTCTTGATGGAATAGTATTTATCCTGATTCTCGACTATACGATAGGCGACCACATCGTATCTTTTCGGAGAAGTCACAAGGTAAACCGCCTTGTTGACCAGATATGATCCTTCATCTGTCAGAGTAGGCTCCATGGATGGACCCACCATATATACCGTCTGAAATCCAAATGCAACAAAACCATAACCGAGTATAGCCGCTGTTAATATAGAAACGAACCAGCCAAGCAGACTCTTCATAGTTTTCTTTAATGATCGCTGCTGTCTCCTCTGACGTCTTTTTTCTCTCCTTATCCTTCGGAGTCTGTCATATCTCTCACTCATGAATCTATCCTTCAATCATCAATATATTTGTTCAGTTCATTGTCATCCATTCTAAAAATGGCTGGAGTAGAAATACTCCAGCCACTTTTACTTTCATGTTACAAGCTTTATTATTTAACAAGCTCCTTAACCTTTGCTGCCTTACCAACTCTTGAACGTAAGTAGTAAATCTTAGCTCTTCTAACTTTACCTTTTCTTACAACTTCAATCTTCTCAACGAAAGGTGAGTGTACAGGCCATGTCTTCTCAACACCGCATCCGCCAGAGATCTTTCTAACTGTGAATGTCTCTCTGTTGCTTCCGCCCTGTCTCTTTACTACAGTACCCTCGAAGATCTGGATTCTCTCCTTGTTACCCTCTTTGATTCTGTTGTGTACCTTAACAGTGTCTCCTACGTTGAACTCATCAACGCTCTCCTTCATCTGTGAAGCTTCAAGATTCTTAATGTAATCGTTCATTGTGTTCCTCCTTAATATTCTGATGTTCTTACTACCATATCCACCGGATATATGGGCACAGAGGACCATCACTCTTTTCACAACTCATTTAATATAACATACTGAAATTGTAGATGCAAGAAGAATTTTCGGATTTTGTCAGTTTTTTAGCAAACAGGGCATATAGAAATCAATCTATATGCCCTGTTTGACTTAATCCAGTCAAGTGGAGCAGACGCATTAGAAGGCGAACTCCGCTCGCAGGCGTCTGCGTGCTTCACAAGGATTCCTCCCACCTTCGGCGGGCTCCTCCTTATGAAAAATAGTGGAGCTGGCGGGAGTCGAACCCGCGTCCAAAAGCTCATTCACTACAGTTTCTCCCATCACAGTCAGTGCTTTAACATTCCCTCGCCCTATCGCCCACTAACATGCTATAGACCTCAGTAGCTTCATGGATTTTCCTACATCGCAAAGCTTAGATGCAGGAGTTTGCCGAAAATCGACGCCATTCCTAAAGGCTCGGCGTTCCTAAAGGATGACGACTGCCCTTAGGCAGCGTATGCTAAATTATCGTTAGCGTTTATTTTTTGTCCAGCTTTTAGCGTGGTTCTGGTCCACGGATGGCTTCCATAGCTTCAAAACCCCTGTCGAAACCAGTCAACCCCTGATCATCGATCAGTGATAACCGATCATATATAATATATGCTGCAAATATCATAATAATACCTGCGCTTATATATCTTATTTTATCAGATGTTGTTACTCAGCGTCAGATGTTGTATCATCTGTTGCATCTGCAGCCTCAGTTGTGTCATCTGTGGCTTCGGTTGTGTCTGTTGTGTCCTCAGCATCTGAAGCTGTGGCAGAAAACAGTGTATCATAACCGTTGTCCTTCCATGTCTCATCCACATATTCTGACAAACTTGAAGCATCCACATACTTAGGTATTGCCTTATATATCTTCACACCCGCAACACTTCCAACTATAGCAGCGATAACAACTATCGTGACCGTGATGGCCGTGATTTTTTTGATCTTCTGCTTTCTAAGTATCTCCTTGCGATGCTTTTTCTCATATTTCTTCTGATCTACCTTACTCTGACTCATAGCACCCTTCTCCAGACTATCGTTTATTTGATTCCGATATATACATTATATCCGAACCAGCTTATCTCATTCAACACCCTGCTAGTATAACACAAGCTGCATTATAATTCCAATAATAAGTTTGATTTCACAGAAATTCCACAAACCCTCACGATCAGAAATCCCTGCTCCTGCTCTTGAGGTCTCTCTCCATCTCACGCTTCATATCCTTCTTGGCGATATCCTCACGTTTGTCGTAGAGCTTCTTTCCTCTCGCAAGACCTATCTCCATCTTGACAAGGCCGTCTCTTATATAGACCTTGAGCGGCATGATGGTATATCCCTTGACCTTCTGCTGTCCAATGAGCTTGTTGATCTCATACCTGTGGAGCAGAAGCTTCCTTGTCCTGAGCGGATCTTTGTTGAATATATTGCCCCTCTCATATGGGTTGATATTCATTCTGTATACATACACCTCGCCGTGGTCGATTCCGACAAATGCCTCCTTGATACTGCAGTGTCCCTGTCTTATGGACTTTACCTCGGTTCCCACAAGCTCTATTCCGGCCTCAAACTTCTCTTCTATAAAATACTCGTGATATGCCTTTTTATTATTTGCGATGAGAGTGTTTCCTCTTTCCTTTGACAAATGTATCCTCTCCTTTATATACAATAATGAAATCTATCGACTTCGTCATCTTGTCTGTATTCTTCACCTTTATCTGTATAGGATCACCGATGGCATATTGTTTGCCCGTGTCCTCACCTATCATAGCATAATCTTCCTGAGAAAAATAGTAATAATCGTCGCGCATATCTGCCACGTTCACAAAGCCTTCCACCGTATTCGGCAGTTCCACGAACATTCCCCTGTTTGTAACACCGGAGACAAATCCATCATAGACCTCGCCAATGTGTGCGGACATATATTCCACCTTCTTGAGCTTCTCCACATCACGCTCAGCTTCCTCAGCTCTTCTCTCCTTGCGGGAATTGTCATCAGCCACCCTGTCAAGTATCATGCTGTAATGTTCTATTCTCCTGGAATCCAGTCTGCCATGTATGTTCTCCTTTATTATACGATGAATCTGCAGATCCGGGTATCTCCTTATAGGAGAAGTGAAATGACAGTAATATTTGCACGAAAGGCCAAAATGTCCTGTGCACTCAGTTGAATACTTTGCCTGCTTCATGGTTCGAAGTGCCATTCTGCTGACAAGGTTCTCATATGGCTCGCCCTTTATCCTGTCGAGAAGCTTCTGGAACTCCTTCGGATGGATGTTCTCCTTTGATGCCTTGAAGTACATTCCAAAATTTCTTATGAGAAGTGCAAGCTGCTCAACCCTGTCTGCATCCGGGGTCTCATGGACTCTGTACT
This sequence comes from Bifidobacterium catenulatum, assembly GCA_963600665.1. Classification (GTDB taxonomy): domain Bacteria; phylum Bacillota; class Clostridia; order Lachnospirales; family Lachnospiraceae; genus Coprococcus. The sequence goes on from CAVCCL010000187.1 coordinate 3,280, forward strand.
CAAATGGTATGTCCTGCCAGAAATAGTCCTCTGCTATGGTCTCATTTGCCGCAAGCATGAAGTCCTCGATTATCTCGTTGGATCTGCGTCTCTCGTACACACCTATAGACACAACCTTGCCATCCGAGTCTATCTTGATCTTGGACTCATCAAAGTCAAAATCTATGGAGCCTCGCTTTCTTCTGTTCGCCCTGAGAAGATCTGACACCTTGAGCGTAAGCTCAAACATAGGAACAAGCTCCTTGTATTTCTCCGTCTCCCCTGGATCGTGATCCTCGACAATGGCCGACACACTCGTATATGACATCCTTCGGTCAACATTGATCACTGTCTCACATATCTTGTGTCCGACAATGTGTCCTTTCTGATCTATGTCCATAAGACAGCTAAGTGCAAGCCTGTCCTGTCCCTCATTCAGCGAACAGATTCCATTTGACAGCTTGTGCGGAAGCATAGGTATTACCCTGTCGACAAGATAACAGCTTGTACCTCTGTTAAGTGCCTCTTTATCCAGAGGTGAATTCTCATTTACATAGTGGGTCACGTCAGCTATGTGCACACCAAGCTTGTACATTCCATCCGCCTCATAGAGTGTTATGGCATCGTCCAGGTCTTTTGCATCCTCGCCATCTATCGTCACTGTCTGAAGATGTCGGAGATCCGTTCTGCCTGCCATCTCCGATGCGCTGACAGAATCAGGGATCTGTGAGAGGCTGTCCATGACCTCGTCAGGGAAATCGACTGGAATGTCCAGAGCTCTGACCACAGACAGCACATCGCTCTCCGGGTCATTGATATGTCCAAGTATCTCTATGATCTTTCCCTCTGGCGACTTCACTTTGTCACCATAACTGATGATCTCCGCCACCACCTTATGTCCGGCCATGGCGCCCATGGAATTTGCCTTGGATATAAATATATCTCCATCTATCTTCAGATTGTCCGGTATGACAAATCCAAAGTTCTTATTCTTCTGATAGACTCCTACAACCTTCTTGAGGCCACGCTCAAGCACCTTAATAACCGACGCTTCCTGCTTCATCCCCTTTGGTCTGTCCTCCGCACGTATGAGGACAGTATCACCGTGGAACGCTCCCATGGTATTCTTCTCAGGCACAAAGAAATCCTCCTTCATACCCTCAACGCGGACGAAGCCAAAGCCTCTCTGATTGCCGATAAATGTTCCCTTGTATGTGCCCTCTCCAACCTTCTGATATCGACCTTTTGCCGATCTGATGATCAGTCCCTCCTCTGTGAGGTCATTCAGTATATCGAGAAATGTCTGTCTCTCATCTCCCGGGACCTGAAGGAATGTACACATCTCCTTGAACTTCATAGGCGGATAATCATCATCGCATATAAATTCATATACCGTCTGTTTTCTTCTGTTGTATAACTCCAAATCCTTATTATCCATAACAAACCCTTTCTATATACATTATACCCGCATCCATAACGCACAAATGCATTGCATAATGAGCAAAAAAATGCTTACATATATCAGTTAATATATGTAAGCATCAGAAATCATTATTAGTTGAAAAGCTTTGAGTCAAGCAGTAATGCAAGTACAAAGAAGAGAACTGTGAGCACTGCTGTTATCTTCTTAAGTATCTCCTGCTTTGAGCTTCCCTTATTCTTGCCCCAGTAGGAATTGTCAAATCCGCCGCCTGCTCCTGATATGGAACTTGTAAGGCTCGCATCCTTTCCTTCCTGTGAAAGAACCACTATCGCTAATACTATACATATTATAACATAAATTACCATTAATATTGTCTTCAGCATCTTAACACCTCCGTTTCCGAAAAAATGGTGTGTGTATAATTTTAAC
>CAVCCL010000188.1:0-7496 GCA_963600665.1 Bifidobacterium catenulatum
GGGTACAGTTTCAAAGAAGTACAGAATAGTAAAATAAAAAAATACCGTTGTTCATAAGAAATATGGACAACGGTATTTTTAATCTGAAAGAAATTATTTCTTCTCAGGCTCTGGAGTATAGTCAAGTATGGATGAAATAGCCTTGTGAACCTTTGTATATTCAGTTATAAGAATATGCATACGCTGGAATCCAGGCTGCTCCAGATGATAATATACTCTGGTCATTCTCTTTCCAACCTGCTCTTTGTGATCGGAGATGAAACCGTATTCAATCAATTTGTACAGTGCAGGATAGAGAGAACCGATAGGAATCTTTATCACGCCGTCTGACAGTGAGTCCATGAGCTGTGACAGCTCGTAGCCGTAATAATCTTTCTGGCTGAGCAGATAGAGTACGAGCAGCTCCACGGAACCTCTGATGAAGTTCGGCTTTGCAACGACTCTTGCATGTACTGCCTCAACTGCTGCTTCCTTTGCGGCATCATTACTTTGTTCCTGAACCATAACATTGTTGGTATATATGCTGTTTAATACGTTTTCCATTAAAACCACCTCATACAAAAAAATAGTTACACTTTGTATTGATTGTAATTGCAAAATCGTTTAATTGCAACCTTTCTTTTCATTAAAATGAAAATAAGTTGCGTATTTTTGCAAATTTTTGCTTATTTGAGGCAGATTTTTGACTGTAACTGCCTGGATAATGCCAATAGACGGCTGGCAGCATCCTTTGGATCGTCCGCTTTCATGATGGCGGAGACCACACAGATGCCGGCGATAGGTATGCCTGAGAGGACATCCAGGTTGGTCGGATTGAGTCCTCCGATGGCATTTACCGGGATGGGAACCGCCTTGCAAATGTCTCTCAGTGTATCCGTGGATGTGAGCACTGTCTTGACCTTGGTGGTGGTTGGGTAGATAGCCCCGACTCCCAGATAATCAGCCCCCTGTTCATATGCCTCCACGGCCTGGGGAACAGTTTTGGTGGTTGCGCCCACGATGCGGTCAGGCCCCATGAGTTTTCTGGCTATGGAGACAGGCATGTCGGTCTGTCCCACATGGACACCCTCGGCATCGGTTGCCAGCGCCACATCTACCCGGTCATCAATGATGAGTGGTACGTTGTAGCGGCGCGCGATAGAGTGCACCTGATTTGCAAGATGCATGTATTCGCGGGTGGTGCGCTCCTTCTCGCGGAGCTGCATGAGTGTTGCGCCGCCGTCCAGAGCACACTCCACTCTATATAGGAATTCCTCCTCGGACAGACCAGTGCTGTCAGTTATAAAATATAAAGTAGGATCAAATGTATACATTTCAAACTTCTTTCTCCGCCGGTAGACGGCGGTATGTTGTATAGTTCAGATCGCTTTGATCTGATAGTTTGTGTTACACATACAGATAGTCGTTGAGTACCGGCTGCAGTCCCTCGCCCTCTATGTCTGAATACATATGCTCAAGACTTCTGTTGTCGTTGATCTCGAACTGCTCGTCGCCCTGCTCACTGCAGGAAGCCTTGCCGCTGTATTTGCTCTCGTGATCGCCGATTCCGGTTGACACGCCCGCCGATACCTTGGTCGCTGCGATCTTCACTATGCCGTTCCTGAAGTCTGCGCTCTCCCTTGAAGATACCGTTATTCCAGCAAATGGCAGGAATATCCTGTATGCGCACAGTATCTGGCAGAGCTGCTTCTCGTGCACGTCCAGAGGATTGATCTGATCATTGTTGATGATCGGTCTCAGTCTTGGGCAGGAGAGTGACATCTCTGCGTGTGGGTATTTCCTCTGGAGAAAATATGCGTGGAGAGCTGTTGCCAGTGCATCCTTGCGGAAGTCGGAGAGTCCTAGCAGCGCCGAGAATGCAACACCCCTCATTCCGCCCATCAGTGCGCGCTCCTGCGCATCGAAACGGTAAGGCCATACCCTCTTGTGCCCCATCAGGTGAAGAGTCTCGTATTTGTCTGCGTCGTAGGTCTCCTGGAACACTGTCACATAGTCCGCACCGCACTCATGGAGGTAGCGGTACTCATCGGTGTTCACCGGATATATCTCAAGGCCTACCATGCGGAAGTATTTCCTTGCAAGCTTGCATGCCTCGCCGATATACTTTACGTCGCTCTGGCTGCGGCTTTCGCCGGTCAGTATAAGGATCTCCTCCATGCCGCTGTCGGCGATGACCTTCATTTCCTTCTCGATCTGTTCTGCTGAGAGCTTCATTCGGTTGATGTGATTGTAGCAGTTGAAGCCGCAGTATACGCAGTAGTTCTCACAGTAGTTGGCTATGTAGAGCGGTGTGAACATGTAGACCGTGTTGCCGAAGTGTCTGCTTGTCTCGCGGCTTGCACGCTGTGCCATCATTTCAAGAAATGGCTCGGCGGCGGGGGAGAGCAGTGCCTTGAAGTCGTCTATGCTGCACGTCTCATGTTCAAGGGCAGCCATAACGTCCTTACCCGTATAGCTGCTGTAGTCATAGTTGTTCATGTGTTCCATGACTTTGCTGCGGATGTCGGATTCAATAACCTCCATGCCCGGAAGGTATTCCATGTGACTTTTTCTTGATGACGGATCGGACTCCAGACGATGTTTGATCGCCAACGCTTCCGGAGACAGATATTCCGAGTCTATAAGAAAATGGTTTTCTGAAGTCTGTGTGTTCTCAATTGATATTTTATCGTCCATCTGAGTGCGCCCCCTTAGTCATGCAGGAATCCGGTCAGCGGATCTGAAGCGGATGCCCCTCTGGTGAGAACTCTTCCAAGACCTGCCAGATAAGCCTTTCGGCCTGCGTTTATCGCGTCTTTGAATGCCGATGCCATGAGTGGCAGATCTCCGGCTGTGGCGAGGGCAGTGTTTGCCATGATGGCAGCAGCGCCCATCTCCATGGCCTCACATGCCTGGGATGGTCTTCCGATACCTGCGTCAACTATGATCGGAAGCTCTATCTCGTCGATGAGGATCTGTATGAAGTCTTTAGTAGCCAGTCCTTTGTTGGAGCCAATAGGTGATGCGAGAGGCATGACCGCAGCGGCTCCTGCATTTACCAGATCACGGGCGGCATTCAGGTCTGGGTACATGTAAGGCAGTGCCACAAATCCCTCCTTAGCCAGTGCCTCGGTTGCCTTTATAGTCTCCTGATTGTCGGGAAGGAGATATTTGCTGTCGCGCATGATCTCAACTTTCACGAAGTCTCCGCAGCCCAGCGCCCTTGCAAGCCTTGCTATGCGCACGGCCTCCTCGGCATTTCTTGCACCGCTGGTATTTGGCAGGAGAGTAACTCCCTCCGGGATGAAATCAAGTATATTTTCCTCTTCCTTTGTATTTGCACGGCGGACGGCCAGAGTGATGATCTCTGCTCCCGCGTCCCTTATGGCGGATTCTATCAGCTTCATGGAATACTTTCCTGAACCAAGAATAAATCTTGAATTGAATTCGTGTCCTCCGATTATCAGCTTGTCTTCTTTCATTAGAATGCTCCTCCTCCCATGAAACTCACGACCTCCACACAGTCGCCGTCGTTAAATGTAATGTCTGCGTATGTCTCTCTCGGTATGATCTCCTCGTTGATCTCAACAACTATGCGCACCGGCTTGTAGCCCGATTCTTCGAGAAATGCCGCCAGATTCTGCCCGGCGACGTCGAGATCCTTTCCGTTTACTGTTACCATAGCCCTTTCCTCCAAAATCATTTATTTGCACAAAAAAAGGAGCTACCGATCTGGTAACTCCAATAAAGTCTGCACTTTAACAAACGTCCATAATCAGGCTTCCCTACGTTGGCATTATCCAAATCAGGTTTCCGGTCGAAGGTCGCACCTTCCTCTCAGCCTGTACTACAAGCTCCCGCGTCCTCTTTTTTGTTGTCAGATACTAATATACGACCGGAAAAACCAGAATGCAAGAGTAATCTATGTGGCGTAGATGCCATTTGACCGTAAATATTCGATGCTCTCTCAAAAATATATGGAAAATGTCCTGTAATTGACGGCTTTTCCTTGACATAACCATCATATATATGTACAATTTAGTTGTTTGGCGCGCTAAAGTGCCACGCAAAATCAGCAAGTTGCACAAAAGTCGACTTGATTTATTTTATGGAGGATAGCGCAGTTATGAGACAGAAGAAGATTCATTACATCTATAACAAAGAGATGGAGTGTATGGATCCTGAGGAGAGAAGAAAGCTTCAGGGGGAGAGACTCAGAAAGACAGTAGAACTTGAATATGCGAATGTACCGGCTTACAGAGCCAGAATGGACGAGGCAGGAGTGAAGCCGGAGGATATAAACAGCATAGACGATATCGTCAAGCTGCCATTTATGCAGAAGACAGATCTCAGGGATAACTTCCCATTTGGACTGTTTGCAGCAGACAAGAAGGATATCATCAGAATCCAGGGTTCATCAGGAACCACAGGTAAGCCTATCGTATCAGGATACACACAGAACGATATCGACGTGTGGACAGAGATGGTTGCCAGAGCGATCAAGTGTGCCGGCGGCGGTGAGGATGACATCATCCAGGTGGCTTACGGTTACGGTCTGTTTACAGGCGGACTCGGAGCTCATCAGGGAGCAACAGAGGTTGGAGCCATGGTAGTTCCAATGTCATCAGGTAACACACAGAGACAGATCATGATGATGAAGGAGCTTGGCGCAACAATGCTTTGCTGTACACCTTCATACGCTACATATCTTGCAGAGACCATCAGGGAGATGGGTATCGATCCATCAGAGCTGAAGATCAAGTCTGGCTGCTTCGGAGCAGAGCCTTGGACAGAGGAGATGAGACAGCACCTTGAGGAGCTTCTTGACTTCGATGCATTTGATATATATGGACTTACAGAGATCGGTGGACCTGGCGTTGCATTTGAGTGTTTCGAGAAGAACGGAATGCATATCAACGAGGATCACGTCCTTGCAGAGATCATTGATCCGGTCACAGAGGAGCCACTTCCAGACGGCGTTCCTGGAGAGCTTGTATTTACAACTCTTACCAAGACAGGTACTCCTATGATCAGATACAGGACACATGATATATGTACACTCACCCACGGCACATGTGGATGTGGAAGAACAACAGTCAAGATGAGCCGTATCACAGGCCGTACAGACGACATGCTTGTAATCCGTGGTGTAAATGTATTCCCTAGCCAGATAGAGTCAGTCCTTCTCGGCGTTGAGGAGGCTTCAGCCCACTACATGCTCGTGGTTGACCGTGTGAATTCACAGGATAAGCTGACAGTTCAGGTAGAGCTCAAGGAAGATGTGGATATGAACGATGCAGCAAAGCTTGAGGCTATCGCATCCCGCATCAAGACTGATATCAAGCAGACTCTGCTCATCAGCGCAAAGGTTGAGCTGGTTCCACCTAAGACCATCCCACGTTCAGAGGGCAAGGCGAAGAGGATCACAGACAACAGACATATCGGCTTCTGATCGGAAGACTAAGAATAGAGGATATAAAAAGCGGCTCGATGGTGAGCTTTCCGGGATCATGACCGGACAAGCCACCATGGGCCGCTTTTTTATTCTGGAGAGCGCTGGCTTCGTCCTGAGTGAGACTTTCATCTGGAGCATGGCAAAGTCGATAAAATAGACAAATGCTGAAAAACCTTGCATTTTGGCATGTTTCCGTGTAGAATTTGCTTTGTTATGTGCACTGACAGTGAGATACTGCACTGCAGTGGTAAAGTTAGTGCGGAGTAGATAAATTATAATTATTATGGAAGGTGGATTAACTAATGAATGTTTACGAGATGATTGCGTTTATAGCGTATTTTGTCCTGGTAATCGGTGTAGGAATTTATTTCTTCATAAAGTCCAGAGGGAATGCCGGCGAGAAGGATTACTTCCTTGGTGGAAGAGATATGAATGGTCTGGTGGCTGCACTCAGCGCCGGAGCATCTGATATGAGTGCGTGGGTTCTCATGGGACTGCCCGGAGCGTTCTATGCGACAGGACTTAGCAACATGTGGATATCGGTTGGTCTGTTCATCGGAACAGCATGTGCCTGGATATTCATAGCACCGAGACTCAGAAGATTCTCCATTGCGTACAACGATTCGATCACGATACCACAGTATCTGACAAACCGTTTCCAGTCAGATAATAAGCTGCTTCTCATAATATGCGCAGTTATATTTGTGGTTGCATATTGTATATACGCAGCGTCAAGTATATCGGCCTGCGGTACTCTGTTCAACACAGTTATGGGAATCGACAGAAATACAGCCATGATCGGCGCAGCAGTCATCATCATCGTGTACACATTCCTCGGTGGTTTCAATGCAGTGTGCTGGACAGATTTCTTCCAGGGACTGCTGATGCTTGCAGCTCTTATGATCGCACCTATCATTGCGGTTGTTGCCATGAGCAGTGCAGGCTTTGTTGCACCGGATGTTGTCATACCTGACAATTATTACAATGCCCTTATAAGCGGTTCATTTGACAAGACCAGTGTGATCAATATCATATCAGGACTTGCATGGGGCCTTGGATATATGGGTATGCCACATATTCTTATAAGATATATTTCGATCAAGTCTGAGAAGGAGATGAAGAAGTCCAGAATAGTCGGTACTTGCTGGACAGGAATCATCCTCATTATGGCATCTGTAGTAGGTATGGTCGGCCTCAGGTATCTCGGCGGCGGACTTACAGACAACTCACAGGTATTCATCAGACTGGTAAGAAGCGTGTTCCCTGCACTTGTAGCTGGTATACTTCTCTCAGCTATCCTTGCTGCGTCCATGAGTACAGCGGATTCACAGCTCCTTGCTTCATCATCAGCATTTGCATCTGATGTGTACAAGCCAATATTCAGAAAGAAAGCATCTGACAAAGAAATGCTCTGGGCAGGAAGAATCGTGGTCATCATCATCTCAGTTGTGGCACTTGCCATAGCGATGAATCCAAACTGCGAGGGTATCATGGCACTCGTGTCAAATGCATGGGGCGCATTCGGTTCAGCATTTGGACCTGTCATCCTCCTGTCACTGTATTGGAAGAGACTGAATTACAACGGAGCGCTTGCTTCTATCATAGTAGGATTTGCTGTGGATATGCTCTGGTATAAGTTCCTTGCAACACCGACAGGACTTTATGAGCTTGTGCCTGGATTTGCAGCAGCGTTCATCACAGCCATCGTCGTATCACTTCTCACAAAGAAGCCTGACGACAAGGTAGTCGAGATATTCGAGAAGGCTAAACTTCCTACGGAGTAATTGTAAATATAGAGTTACAGAGACATAAAGTTATAAAACAGGGATCTTTTGGTGGCGGATGAGTTCGTCTGCACACAAAATTATCTCTAAATCAAAATAAAAGGCTGAAAAGATACAAAATCTGAAGAAATTGTATCTTTTCAGCCTTTTTTGCTAAATAAGAGATAATTTTGTGCGCAAAAAAAGAACCACCTGAATTACTAGGCGGTTCTTTTTTTAAACAACAACTTAAACAACTAAGAGTAAATTACTTTCTCTTGAACAACTGAGTTCAGTAT
>CAVCCL010000189.1:0-3045 GCA_963600665.1 Bifidobacterium catenulatum
TATGTAGGCTGGAAATTCCGGTGTGTTGTAAGTTACATTTTCTGACAGATCTGAGTTGAGTTTCATACTTTTACATGTATCCATAAAAACCTCTTTTAAATGTATTTCGTATAGCAATCGTTATTACGATTGTTAATGTAAATAAAAAAGTTTGCTAGCAGTAAGTTATAATAATAGTGTTTACACACGATGTTATCTTAACCTATATGATGAACGATTGTTATATATTTATGTCGAATAATGATATAAAAAAGAATTAAAATGCTTTATTTTTATATTAGATCGAATGGCTGATATCCGCTTCGACATTCATTTTTGAGAGGAATACGATATGGATAAGAAATTTAGAGGTAAGCTGCTGAGGCTTGCTTTGCCGATAGCTTTTCAGCAGTTTCTGCTGGCGCTGGTGAGTGCCTGTGATGCGGTCATGCTTGGCGGACTGAATCAGGATTCGCTGTCGGCGGTTTCCCTGGCATCACAGATAACATTTGTGTATAACCTGATACTGAGTGCGCTGCTGATAGGCGAGAATATGTTTGTTGCGCAGTATTACGGCAAGAGAGATTTTAAGGGCGTCAGGACATCGACCGGACTGGTGATGAGATATGTAATGATCACGGCGCTTTGTTTCATGCTTGCAACGCTCATCATGCCGGGGCAGCTCATGAGGCTGTTTACAGGCGATAAGGTTTTGATCGCATACGGCAGCAGATATCTGAGATATGTGGGCGTGTCATATGTGTTTTCCGGGATACTTCAGGTGCTTCAGGGTATCATGAAGAACTGCGGGTATGTGGGGAGAAGCACTGTGCTGAGCGTGATGTTAGTTGGAATAAATGTGGTGCTTAACGCATTGCTGATATACGGACTTGCAGGATTCCCTAAGATGGAGATTGCAGGAGCGGCACTTGCCACGGTGCTTGCAAATGGAATAGGGCTCGGCATTGCATTTGGCATGCTGGTGCAGGAGAGAGAACTCAGGATAAGGATGTCTGATATGCTCTGCCGGAACAGAGAGATAATAAAAAAGTTCTGGAAACATGTGTGCCCGGTACTCTTTAATGAGCTTGCCTGGGGCGTGGGATTTACCATGTACTCGGTCATACTTGGACACATGGGAGGAGATGCGGTGGCAGCTAACTCCATAGCGAACATAACGAAGAATCTTCTGATATGTATCTGTACAGGATTTGGATACGCGGGAAGTATCGTTGTGGGCAATCTCCTCGGAGATGGAAGGTTTCAGGAGGCAAAGAAAAGTGGAAATGTTCTTTGCAGGATATCTGTCATATCGGGCGTGATAACAGGTGCATGCATCCTGGTTCTGATTCCGGTGATACTGCATTTTGCCAACCTTACTGACACAGCACACGGCTATCTTGGGTGGATGCTTGCCATGTCGAGTTATTATGTGGTAGGAAAGTCGATCAATTCGATGATCGTTGCGGGAATATTTCCGGCGGGAGGAGACACACGTTTTGGACTCAGGTGCGATGTCATCACCATGTGGTGCTTTGCTGTTCCGCTTGGATTTGTCGCAGCATTTGTGCTGAAGCTGCCTGTACTTGCGGTATACTTCACGCTGAACCTTGATGAGATAGTGAAATTGCCAGCGGTATTTTCACATTATAAGAAATACAAATGGATAAATAATCTAACAGAGAAGGAGAACTGAAAAATGAGTATGGACATGAGAAAGAGAAGAAACATGCAGATGGCGTATATATCAGATGAGGCAGTCATGGACGAGCAGGCAGAGTGCAGAAAGATATTGCAGAAGCTGAACTTCATGGATCGTTCGGATTTTGATGGCATATCAGAGGTCGTAAAGGAGCTGTTCGGCAAGTCTGATGGAGCCTGTGTCAACCCGCCATTCTACTGCGATTACGGTTCACATATAGAAGTGGGCAAGAACTTCTTTGCAAATTATAACTGTACGATCCTTGATGTTGCAAAGGTGACCATAGGTGATAATTGTTTCATGGCGCCAAATGTAGCGATATACACAGCAGGTCATCCTATATATCCTGATGTCCGCGGTGCTATGTGGGAGTATGGCAAGGAAGTGAGCATTGGCGACAACGTGTGGATCGGCGGCAATACTGTGATCTGCCCTGGCGTGCATATTGGAAGTAACGTTATAATCGGTGCGGGCAGTGTTGTTACAAAGGATATCCCTGATTGGGCGATTGCAGCGGGAAATCCATGTAAGGTACTTCGCATGATCACAGATGATGACAAGAGAAGACTTTTCCGCGATGAGGAGATAGACGATGAAGCCTGGGCTGAGATATGCCAGAAGCTGGGATGGTAATATTTAAAGAAAATATCTTCGTATTGATTTTATAATATAGCGTATAAGTGGATAGAAAACCTTCCTCCACTTATATAAAGCCGGTTCTGTGTGCTTGGACCGGCTTTCTTTGTGTGCAGTTATGATTAAATGGCAAAACTTAATTACAGGTTCATTGAATTTTTCTGGGTGTCAGTGCATAATGAGAACAACGTGGGCTGACACGATTCAATCCGAGGTTACATTACTTGTGACCTATCTTGTTGCGAAAGATACAGGACGCTGGCAGGCAGCGAAAAACTTTGCTTCAATGCCGAACGTAAGGGTCGGTCTCGTTGTTCGGACAACAGAAAAATCAGTCACTAGAGGGTGGGAGTATTGCTGAGGCAATACACCACCCTCTTAAATTTTGTGTCAATGATCATATTTGAGCTAGTCATAATACTTAATATAACTTATGAATCTGTTTTATTGAATTTTAAATAATAAGTGCTAAAATGGAGTTGGTTAGGAAAACCTAACCGGACGAGTATACAGACGAAAGGTGGTTGTATTTATGATGAGCATTTTACTGAGTATAGGTCTTGTTGTTTACATAATATTGCTTATAATAAGCTGTAAGAATAAAGATAATAAAAAAATACAAATTGCTACGCAGTTGGTTCAGGGCGCACTATGGACTCTGCTTGCGGTGGACAACTGGCAGAATGGACATTTGATTACACGGATTGTATATGTGGCGATCGTTGTAC
>CAVCCL010000190.1:0-2831 GCA_963600665.1 Bifidobacterium catenulatum
AGCATAGCCATAACGGTCTTAAGAGCCTTACCATAGGATACCTTGAAATCAACCAACAGCTCCATACGGCTGTTGTCCTCAAGATCATAATGGTTCATGGACATGATCTTGAGGAGCTGTCCATGTTCATCCAAAGTCCTTGCCAGAACATCCGCTATCTCATCATCAGTCATTTTTTCATTTGATTCTATTGCATCCTCAAGCTGTCTGATCCAGGAATCATACTCTCTCTTCAAAAGAGCAAGGAATATCTCCTCTTTTGTCTGAAAATAATTATAAATTGATGTTCTTGAAAAACTGGTCTCATTTCCAATATCTTTTAGTGTTATGTCCTTGAAACTCATTGTCTGATAAAGCTTTTCACACGCATTTATAATCTCTTCTTTTCTTGCATTTGTTCGTTCTATAGATCCTGCTGGCATATATTAGCCCCTTTCATTTTCAACCATAGAGTTATTATACCATGGTTTCGTTATATATTCAGTTGATTTTCACTTTATTATTCTATGATTCCATTAGTCTTAAGCCACTCCTCCACATCAGAAGGCAATGTACTTCCACCAGAATAGTGGATCGATAGTCCCTCTCCCATCGTGGAATTCGGTGCAAGTTTTGCAATGGCTGTAAGGCTCTGTCCAAATCTGCCGCCTCCATGTGAACAGAATGGAATGATAGTTTTGCCTGAGAAATCATAATCCTCAAGGAATGACGCAATCGGCATAGGTATTGACGCCCACCAGTTAGGATACCCAAGAAGTATGGTGTCATAATCTTCCATATGTTCTACATGATTTTCTATCTCAGGTCTAGCCTGTATATTCTGATCGTGCTGCGCCTGATCAAGCACAGTATTGTAATCAGTTGAATACGGATCTGCCAATGTTATCTCAAAAATGTCAGCCCCGGTCTGTGCCTGAATTTCCTCTGCAACGCCTTTTGTATTGCCGCCCCACGAGAAGTAAGCTATCAACACTTTTCCGGCATCTCTCCGAGTCTTATCAACCGCTGACGCACTGTCCGGCATCTTTGAACTGTCTTCACCAATAATGTCGCCGGTTCCGCTGAACGCATTTCTCACAAGACGGATTCCAATGTTGAAACTATGCATATCCTCTTCCAGTGTAGCACGATATGCACTGCGCATATTTTTTGCAAAATCGTTCCATCCACCGCCTCGATATACTTTTAAGTTTCCGTATACCGGACCTGTTGGATCTTCCGTATCATTCTGATCATATGGGCCATAATAATCCCACACCCACTCGCTTACATTTCCATGCATGTTGTAAAGCCCCCACGCATTTGGCGAAAAACTGTCTACTTCCACGGTAGTCTCCCTGTACTGACCGGGTTTTGTACTAAGATTATCCTGTTCAAAATAATTGCCCTCTATCTCATACGGATAGTGTCCATAATAATTTGCCTCGTCCGCACTTATTGAGGTCTCCGTGTTAAATGGCGTTGTAGTTCCTGCTCTGCAGGCATATTCCCACTCCGCCTCCGTTGGCAGTCTGTATCCGTTTGCCCCGCGATCCCAGGCTACAGAAAAATTGTCAGAAACCGCATCTCCTTGTATTATGTAAACTGGTGTCAGGTTCTCCTTCTCACTTCTCGCATTGCAGTAAAGTACGGCATCTCTCCATGAGACATTTTCCACCGGAAGATCTTCCCCTATGAAATTGGATGGATTATTGCCCATCACTGTCTCATATTCTTCCTGTGTCACCTCATATGCGCTCATATAAAAATTGCTCACTGTAACCGTGTGTAGGGTCTCGTCAGCCGATCTCCAGTTTTCACTGTCAGGACTTCCCATATCATAAGTCCCACCTGATATATATACAAACCTGTCTGATACATTTGTGATCTCCGTCCAGTCCTCTATCACTTCCTGCACCTCCGTATCATGTAATTCTGTATCTGTCTCCGAATCTTTTTTTACTGTCTCTGTAGTATCTCCCGCATCCGTGTTCTGAGAGTTGCCAGTTCCCCATGAATTGATATCTGTATCTTTTGCCGGTGTCAATATTACGCTTACCGCAACCATAACAATGGCAGTGCATACACACACGATTCCCTGTGCAAGTGCTTTCTTCTCCCTTTTTCCGGAAGCCGTCAATCGCTCAAGTCCCTTTGTGAGATAATGACCTGTGAATGCCCATGCGAACATCATCATCAGATTTTCAAGAATGATCATACCGCCTGCTGTCTCATAATCCAACACCGCAAATTCGTTCTGCAGGAACATATTCCGAAGCGCCTCTGTCATGGCGAAAAAATATGCCCCTGCAACCGCTATAAGCGCGGATACGATTCTCATAGTCCATATTAACGCAGGCTTTCCAAATTTGCCCCTCAAACATTTCCCGGTCAGCATGCCCCAGTGCATTCCCAAATGTACACTCATAAGAACGAATGCCCAGTATGAACATGCGAGATGCATTCTCCTTGCCGTTGCCATACCGCCGCTGATCGGAAGGAAAGCAAACACATGACGTGACATGACTATTCCACTGTACCCAGTCAGAAGGATTGCTGCCAATACCAATATATTTATCACTGTTCTAAACACTCTCAGTACTGAATATCTGCCTTTGAAAAATGCTTTATACCATCCAATATTCAAAGTGTTATGTACGATAAACAAAATGAGCATGCCTGCCCCTATCCACTCATGGTATTTATCTCCAGTAACCTGAAAAGCCATAAGAAAAAGAAGTATAACCGACATCATCACATCAATAACTATTTTTATGCGTTTCATACAGACTCATCTCCTAGTATAATAATGGTGTAGTCAATCAAGACTACTTGGTTAATAAGTTTCTATA
>CAVCCL010000191.1:0-14715 GCA_963600665.1 Bifidobacterium catenulatum
TACTTAAGGATTACGGAGAGGAGAGATATGCAAAGAGTATTGCATACCACATTTGCAAGTACCGTGAGAACAAGGTGATAGAGACCACCGAAGAGCTCAACGATATAATCCGTGGCTCCATACCGGCAAAGGCAAGGAATGGACAGGGACATCCGTCCAAGCAGACATTTCAGGCGATCAGGATAGAGCTTAACAGAGAGCTTGATGTGCTCAGGGATTCAATAGACGGCATGATAGCAAGCCTTAATCCGGGAGGAAGATTGTGTATCATCACATTCCATTCCCTTGAGGACAGGATAGTGAAGCTGGCATTTAGAAAAAATGAAAATCCATGCATTTGTCCACCGAACTTTCCGGTGTGCACATGTGGAAGAAAGCCTCTCGGCAAGGTTATAACGAGAAAACCGATCATACCGGGAGAAAGGGAGCTTGAGGAGAATTCCAGATCAAAGAGCTCAAAGCTCAGAGTGTTTGAGGCAATTTGACAGATATAAATGAAAGAGGCGATATAGATGGCAGATAGAAGATACTACACAGAGGGTAGTTCTGCAAGACAACTGAATTATGATGACCGGGCTGGACGTAACAGATCCCGCGAAGCTGTAGTCAGAGGCTCAGCCGCTCCGGCGAGAAGACCACAGCCTTCAGTGAGACCTGAGAGAGATCCACAGCCGGCGCGAAGAAAGAAACAGGGACCATCTCATCTGACTGACAGAGAGAGACGAGAGCTTGCAGCCAGAAAGGCACAGAGAAAAGCAGTTACAAACGCACAGATAAGATATACGGCGGGCATGGTTGCTGCGATAATCGTTGCGGTGGCGCTGTGCTGTTATCTTCTGAAGCTTACATCAGATGTCAAGTCACAGAAGGAGTCAGTGGCAACGCTGAAGAGCCAAGTGGCAACACAGCTTGACGAGAATGCAAGCTACAGCGCAGGACTTGATTCCATGACAGATCTGGATGAGATATATAATATTGCAACTACTAAGCTCGGCATGGTATACTCACAGCCGGGACAAACATTATACTATTCACAGAATAATGATGATTACGTAGTACAGTACAAGGATGTCCCTAAGGCCAAGTAGTCTTAGGGATATTTAATTTTTAAGGTGGAAAGATAAAATGTCAAAGAGATCAAAGCTATTTTTAAAAGGAATGAGAAGAAAGACCAAGATTGCATATTTGCTGGTGGTGGGAGTTCTGGTGGCACTCACCATAAGAGTTGTGTACATCAACGTGGCAAATGGAAAGGAGTATTCGGAGGCTGTGGTTCTGCAGATGGACTACAATTCCACGGATATTCCGTATGAGAGAGGCGAGATACTGGACAGAAATGGAAATGTACTTGCGAACAGTGAGAAGACCTACAGCCTGATACTTGAGCCTGTGAATATTCTGCTCACGGAGAAGGGAAAGGCGGCAACAAGAGCTGCGGTACTGGAGTATTTCGATGTGTCAGGAGACGATTTTGACAAGCACATTGCAAATGAGGATTCTTATTATGAGGTAGTCCTCAAGGATCTTCCATATACAAAGGTTAAGGCATTTGAGGATTACTGCAAGACCGATGAGGGCGCAGATGTCATAGGTGTGAGATTCGAGACAGTGTACAAGAGAAATTACCCAAATGGATCTCTGGCGTGTCACCTGCTCGGATACACCGCCAGCGGAAATGTTGGACAGGGTGGCATAGAGGGTTATTATAATGACTACTTAAATGGTGTGGATGGCAAGACTTACAGATACATGTCGGGCTCAGGCGGCGTTGACTCGGAGACTGTGGCAGCCCAGAATGGTGAGACAGTCGTATCCACCATAGATATGAATATACAGAAGATCATAGAGGACAACATCACTGAGTATATGCAGAATACAGGTGCTAAGCAGATAGGTATAATAGCCATGGATCCAAACAATGGAGAGATACTTGGAATGGCAAGCTCACGTACCTACGATCCAAATGACCCGATGAACACACAGGCACTCAGGAACATGACAGTCACCGTCACCCAGGAGGTTGAGATCGAGGGCGCAGATGAGAATGCGGACAGCCTGATAAGCGTTGAGAGTGCAAAGAAAAATACAACAGCAACAACGGAGAGCAGCGAGGATGGCACTACCACAGAATCATCCACAGAAGCGACCACCGAACAGAAGAAGAATGTAAAGACTGAGGAAGTGGAATACGATTTCTCAAAGATGTCGGATGAAGAGTTCCAGAGCACGATAGATGGATTTACATCAGACCAGTTATATGAGGCGCTCAACTATGTATGGCAGAATTACTGTATAAGTGATGTATTTGAGCCGGGTTCAACATACAAGGCATTTACCATAGCGGGAGCCATGGAGGATGGAGTGATCTCAGACGGAGATGAATTCCTCTGTGATGGTTCACAGGTCGTAGTCGAGGGAGAGAGTCCTATTTACTGTAGTTACAGAGCAGGACACGGAATGGTTGACGTCAAGAGAGCTCTGGCTGTTTCATGTAATGATGCATTGATGCAGATAGCGGACAAGGAGGGACCAGAGACATTTGACAAATATCAGGTGATATTTAACATTGGTTCCAAGACAGGAATAGATCTCGAAGGTGAGACGACAGGTATTAAGTACGATGTGGAGAATCTTAATCCTACAGAGCTTGCGACATCTTCATTTGGACAGGGTGTTACAACATCCATGATCCAGATGGCAGCGGGATTCTGTTCTGTAATAAACGGCGGAAATTATTATGTGCCACATGTGGTCAAGAGACTTCTGGACTCGGACGGAAATGTGGTTGAAAATATGGATCCGGTACTGGTCAGAAAGACCATATCCAAGGAGGTGTCGGATTACATGAAGACATATCTCCAGGCGGTAGTTGAGGAAGGTACAGGATATGCGGCTGGAATAGAGGGCTACACCATCGGTGGTAAGACAGGTACAGCCGAGAAGCTTCCTCGAGGAAATGGAAAGTATGTACTGTCATTCATAGGATTCACCCCTGTTGAGAATCCTCAGATCATGCTTTACGTTGTAGTTGATGAGCCACATGTTGAGGATCAGTCAGGATCAGGAGCAGGAGCAAAGCTGTTCAATCAGGTTATGCAGGATCTCCTTCCATACCTGAATGTATACTCAACAAACGGTGATGATGTGGCTTATGACGGAACGGAGGAGCCGCTCTCATCAGCATTTGACACGGATACTGAGGCTGCAGATACAGAGGCGGCAACAGAGGATGCGGCTGCTGAAGACACATCAGCGGAAGATACATCAGCGGATGATACATCGACCGACGACACATCGTATGCTGACGACACATCGGCGGATGACACGTCGTATGACGATACGGCAGACGACAGTTATACGGCGGATGATACATGGGAGGATGACAGCGGAACGGATGACGGCACGGATACGTGGAGCGGTGACGAGGACTATTCCGGCGAATGATAATTTACACAGTAAACCAAAGCATCGAAGGTGCAGATACACCTCCGGTGCTTTTTTAATGCAGAGATAGATTTGTACACGAATAGGCGAATACATGAGGCATCCGGCTAATATGATAATAAAAAAGTCCGGGATCAAGAGTTGAAGGTATACAGTTATAACAGGCGGAGGATAAAGTTTGTGTTCGTTATGGCGGTCCTAGCGCTGGGAGTTATAGTTGGCCGTCTTGCATACATAATGCTCTACAGGGGAGAATATTATAGTGAGAAAGCAGATTCCCTGCATGAGAGGGAGAGAAGCATAAAAGCTCCCAGGGGAAGGATATACGACAGAAATGGCAATATCATAGCGGACAATAAGGCGGTGTGTTCAATATCCGTGATACACAGCCAGATAGAGGACGAGGATGAGGTCACAGAGCTTCTTACAAGATATCTGGATAAGGATCCGGCAGACATCAGGAAGAAGGTGGAGAAGGTATCCTCAAGGGAGCTCATAGCGTCAAATGTAGACAAGGAGACCGGAAAAAAGATCAAGGCGGCTGCTGTTCCGGGGATCAAGGTGGACGAGGACTACAAGCGTAGCTATCCATATGATACCCTTGCATCGAAGGTTATAGGCTTCACCGGTGCTGACAATCAGGGAATACTGGGGCTTGAGGTGACATATGACAGTGTGCTCACAGGGACAAATGGAAGCATAAATGCGGTCACGGATGCAAGGGGAATAGAGCTTGCGGAATATTCAGAAACCAGGACAGAGCCCATTCCCGGAAATGATCTCGTGACAACACTGGATCTAAACATACAGAGGTATGTGACACAGGCTGCAGAGAAAGTCCTGATCGAGAAAAAAGCAAACAGAGTGTGCGCCATAACCATAAATCCTCAAAATGGCGAGATATATGCCATGGTGGATGTGCCGGAATACAACCTGAACGAACCGTTCAAACTGGTTAAGCCAGAGAACGATGGAGAAACAGACACAGTGGAAGATGCAGAGAGGAATAACAGCGCATCCGGGACATCCATGCTTCTGCCTACAGCCGGCAATATGGATGAGCTGAACAATATGTGGAGAAATTATCTGATAAGCGACACATATGAGCCGGGATCAACCGCCAAGATAATAACACTGACGGCAGCACTCGAGAAGGGAGCGGTCGACAGCAGCTCAAGCTTTTTCTGCCCGGGATATAAGATAGTTGAGGACAGGAGGATAAGGTGTAGCAAGACCACGGGACATGGAAGCCAGAGCCTTAAGGAGGCGCTCATGAATTCCTGCAATCCGGCATTTATGGAGATCGGCGAGAGGACGGGCGTGGATGGCATGTACGAATACTATCACAAGCTGGGGCTGTTCAGCCAGAGTGGGATAGACCTTCCCGGAGAGGCAAACTCCATCATGCATAAGAAGGAAAATGTCGGACCGGTCGAGCTTGCCACTATGTCATTTGGACAGTCGTTCCAGGTGACTCCGATACAGTTCATATCTGCAGTGTGCACAGTTGTGAATGGCGGACATACGATCACTCCACATGTGGGTAAAAGGATAATAGACAGCAGTAAAGAAACTATTACAGCCATTGAATTTGACGAGCAGAGACAGGTTATAGATGAGGAGACATCAAAGAAGATGCGGGAGATGCTTGAGGCAGTCGTTGCCGAGGGCGGCGGATCGAAGTGTGCCATAGAGGGATATAGGATAGGCGGAAAGACCGCCACGAGTGAGAAGCTTCCCAGAGGAACAGGCAGATACATATCTTCATTTATAGGATTTGCACCGGCGGATGATCCACAGGTTCTGACGGTCGTGCTCATAGATGAGCCCGAGGGTACATATTATGGAGGAACCATAGCAGCCCCTGTTGTGAGAGATATTTTTTTGAACATTCTTCCCTATTTGGGAATTGACAAAGCCACAAATGAGTATTAAATTTATCTCAGTCTGAAAACAGTTTAAGAAATACATAGTCCGCGGTGTGCGGACAGGTAAGGAGTACAAAATGAATTTAGATTTAAAGATTGTTTTACCGGTAGTGATAGCATTCTGTATCAGCGTGGTGCTGTGCCCTATAGTTATACCGTTCCTGAAGAAGCTCAAGTTCGGTCAGTTTGTCAGGGATGACGGCCCACAGGCACATTTGAAGAAGGCCGGAACACCTACCATGGGTGGACTTATAATCCTTCTGTCACTTACGATCACGACGCTTATCTATATGAAGAAATATCCGGATGTCCTTCCGGTGCTTTTTGTGACACTTGGATTTGGACTTATCGGATTTATCGATGATTACATCAAAGTTGTTATGAAGAGATCAATGGGACTTCACGCATGGCAGAAGATGCTCGGACAGATTGTCGTTACGGGAGTATTTGCATATTATGTAGAGAAGTATTCAGATATCAACAATGAGCTCATAATACCATTCCTTGGCAAGACGGTTCAGCTCAACAGCACACTCTATGTGATACTGTTGTTCTTCATCGTGCTTGGAACAGTTAATGGTGCGAACTTCACAGATGGACTTGACGGACTTGCGTCATCAGTCACGGTTCTCATAGCCACATTCTTTGCGGTTGTAGCAGTGGGAACAGGCTCAGGTGTTGCTCCGGTTGCCTGCGCAGCGGTTGGATGCCTTCTTGGATTCCTTGTGTACAATGTGTACCCTGCAAAGGTATTCATGGGAGATACAGGTTCTCTGGCACTCGGCGGATTTGTTGCATCAACAGCTTATATGCTCAAGATGCCTATATTCATAGTTATAATAGCTTTCATATACTTCCTTGAAGTATTATCAGTTATAATACAGGTTGTTTCATTCAAGCTTACAGGCAAGAGAGTGTTCAGAATGGCACCTATACATCATCATTTTGAGCTCGGAGGATGGCCTGAGTCAAAGGTCGTTGCTATATTTTCTATAGTGACAGCAGTCCTCTGTGTGGTAGGTTTACTGGCTCTGTAATGTAGAAAGGAGAAAATGGTGCGGTGGTGCACCATGGTGAAATGATATGGAGATCAATACAGCGATAGTAGCAGGAACAGGAAAGAGTGGAATCAGTGCAACTAAGCTTCTGGTAAATCATGGAGTAAAGGTCTATCTGTTCGATGAGAACAAGGACAGAGATATAGATGCGATAAAGGAGAAGACAGGTAATTCAGAGCTTGTTCAGGTAGAGCTCGGTGAGCTTGGAGAGGAAGCCCTCTCATCATCACAGCTCATGGTCATCAGTCCGGGAATCCCTGTTGATGCGCCGTTTACAGATGTGGTGAGAAATGCGGGAATACCTATCTGGAGTGAGATAGAGCTTGCATATCATTATGGCAAGGGTAAGATAGCAGCCATAACAGGAACAAACGGCAAGACTACAACTACAGCCCTTGTTGGAGAGATAGTCAAGGCACACAATGCCAAGACCATAGTTGTTGGAAATATCGGAATACCTTACACAGAGCTGTGTGACACGACAGACGATGATTCAGATACAGTTGCAGAGATAAGCAGCTTCCAGCTTGAGACGGTCATAGATTTTCATCCGAACGTCAGTGCAATACTCAACCTGACACCGGATCATCTGAACAGACATTATACATTTGAGAATTATGGAAATGTAAAGTATTCAATAACAAAGAACCAGACCATGGATGATGTGACAGTCCTCAACTATGATGATGAACACACACGTGCCATGGGAGAGAAGGCAAAGGATCACTGCCATGTCGTATATTTCAGCAGACTGGAGAAGCCGGCCGGTGGAGTATACGTGGAGGATGGGGATATCATCCTTGAGGATGGCGATAAGAAGATAAATGTGCTTGCAATCAAGGATCTTAAGCTCATGGGAGCTCACAATGTTGAGAATGTTCTGGCAGCAGTTGGAATATCATATTATATGGGAGTTCCTGTTGACGTCATCAGAGATGTGGCAACATCATTCAAGGCTGTTGCTCATAGAATAGAATATGTTGACACCATCGACGGTGTTGCATACTACAATGATTCAAAGGGAACAAACCCTGATGCGGCCATAAAGGGAATACAGGCCATGGTGGCTCCTACATTCCTCATCGGTGGCGGCTACGACAAGGGTTCAGAGTACGACGAGTGGATAGAGGCGTTTGACGGCAAGGTAAAGTGGCTCGTTCTCATAGGCCAGACTGCGCAGAAGATAGCTGACTGTGCCAAGAGACATGGATTCAACTCGATCATATTTGAGGAGAATCTTCAGGATGCGGTAGCATATTGCCATGAGAATGCGGTTGACGGAGATGCAGTGCTTCTCTCCCCTGCATGTGCAAGCTGGGGACAGTTTGACAACTACGAGCAGAGAGGCGATATGTTCAAGGAGTATGTAAGAAGCTATAAGGAGTGATCTGATTGCATGGAGGTCCTGAGGTTTCAGAAGATAGAGTGAGAGATGCACGAAAACGGTGCCCGGGAGGATATGTGGATGTGACCATGCTCCTGGCACTGGGGATGATTCTGATATTTGGGCTTGCCATGATATACAGTACGAGCAGTTACAGGGCGTACGACCTGTACGGCGATCAGATGTACTTTTTTAAAAGACAGGCACTTTATATGCTGCTGGCGGTCCTCGCCATGTACATAGTGTCAAGATATGACTACAGGCGGCTGCTCAGGCTGTCTGCGGTCATTTTGCTATCATCACTTGTTCTTCAGGTGGTGGTGCTGATAATAGGAACCGCCAGCCATGGGTCAGCAAGATGGATATATATTGGCCCTATAGGATTTCAGCCATCCGAATATGCCAAGACGGCGATCATAATCTACACCTCGGCGAGGGCTGCCGTGGAGAGCAAAAATCTGTGCAGACCAGGGTGTATTATAAAGGTAATGATCCTGCCCGTGATCACCATCGCACTGATCGGTGTGGAGAATCTCAGCACGGCGATAATCTGTTTTGCAATCCTTTTTGTAATATTGTTTGTGGGAAGCCCCAGGGTCAGACATTTTGTTCTGATCGGTATATTTGGTGTTGTCGGAAGTGTGCTGTTCATAATGTTCGCAGGCTACAGGGCGAACAGAGTCAAGATATGGCTTGATCCTGAGAATTACGCAGATGGCTATCAGACGGTTCAGTCGTTATATGCCGTTGGTTCCGGTGGATTGTTTGGAGTGGGCTTTGGGAGAAGTGTCCAAAAGATGGGGTTTATTCCAGAGTCACATAATGATATGATATTCTCAGTCGTGTGTGAGGAGCTCGGAATTGCCGGAGCGGCATTTATACTTATCATTTTTCTGATATTACTGAGGCGGATGGCTGTGACGGCCATGAATGCCAGAGACAGATTCGGGAGCATGCTCACAGCCGGAGTGATGGCACATGTGGCGGTGCAGCTATTGATAAATGTGAGTGTTGTCACGAATACCATTCCGCCGACAGGTGTGCCGATGCCATTTGTCAGTTATGGCGGAAGTTCGATAATTTTCATTCTGATGGAGATGGGGATAGTGATGTCCGTATCCAGAGGAATTTCGTATGACGAAACAGACATATGACAGATCCTTTAAAGGAAGATTTGAATGGAAAATAACAATAGACGAAATGTTAATAAAAATAGAATGAGCAGAAATGTTGATGTTGCGCAGACCAGACGTGAAAGCGGTTATGTGGATGTCATGACGGGAAAGCGACTCGACGGAAGGGTCAAGGTTCCGGTTGACAAGAGAAGGCAGCAGACAGGCGGACGTGACGGACAGCGGAGAGCGGACGGAGATACACGCCGCAGGAGCGATGAGCAGATGCGGAAAAGACCTGATGGAGAGCGCCGCAGAGCAGACGGACAGACCCGGAGAAGACCGGATGGAGAGAAACGCAGAACCGACGAACAGGTGCGCAGAAGGCCGGACGGAGAGCGCCGCAGGAGCGATGAGCAGGTGCGCAGAAGACCGGACGGAGAACGCCGCAGAACAGATGAGCAGGTGCGGAGAAGACCGGACGGAGAGCGCCGCAGATCTGATGAGCAGGTGCGCAGAAGACCTGATGGAGAGCGCCGCAGACCAGACGAGCAGGTGCGCAGGAGACCGGATGGAGAGCGCCGCAGACCGGAAGACCGGATGCGCAGAGAGGATGCTGAGAACCGCAGATCCGAGGAGAGACGCAGGCGTAAGCAAGATCAGGCGGTTGCTGCAAAAAAGAAGAACAAAAAAAGACGTAAAAAAGAGCGCAGAAAGCTCACCCTGGAGGAGATAGAGAGAAAGAAGAAGCTGCAGGCGGAGAAGCTTGCCAGGAGAAAGGCGAGACGCGAGAAGGCGGCAAGGATATTCAAGATAGTTCTCAAGATACTTCTCATCCTGGTGGTGCTGTGTGCTATAGCATTTGTATACATACGTACATGTTATAAACTGAAGTCTATAAAAGTGACCGGAACTGATCACTACACTGACCAGCAGATGGTGGATATCGTGACGGGTGGCAAGGATTATGGTAATACGCTGCTGTTCATACTTGAGAGCAGATTGAATCCTGCACAGGATGTAACTTTTATAGACAAGATAGACGTCACATATGTGAACAGAAATTCAGTAGAGATTACGGTGTACGAGAAGGCCATGGCGGGCTGCATAAAGTACAACGATCAGTATGCATATTTTGACGGTGACGGTATCGTGCTCGAGATATCCGATGCAAAGCTTGATGATGTTCCTTGTATAGAGGGACTTACAAGTGACAGCGTGGAGCAGGGAAAGAAGCTTGATGTCGGTGATTCGGGATTCTTTCAGGAGATACTGACTATGACGCAGCTCATTTACAAGAGCGGAATACAGATAGACAAGATTACTTATGACACAGATCAGAATCTCATACTTCACAAGGATGGAATAAAGATCAGGATTGGCGACGGTGAAAACCTGGAGACGAAATTCATGAATCTTGAGAGCATACTTGAGAGCGTGAAGGGTAAAAAGGGAACTCTTGATATGTCGAATTACAGTGAATCGCAGAGGAACGTTATATTTAAAGAAAATAAATAAAAAATTTCTTGCGTAATGATATAAAAAATCGTATTATATAGGTACTAATGCGATAAAACGGTCAGCTTTTGAGCAGATGACAATGATTGATGGATAAAGAATAAGTATATAAGGAGGATGCAACCGTGCTTGAGATAAAATCAAATGACGAGAGAACACCGGCAAGGATTCTTGTAATTGGTGTCGGCGGTGCAGGTAACAATGCTGTTAACAGAATGATCGATGAGAATGTTGAGGGAGTGGAACTTATCGCTATCAATACAGATAAGCAGGCTCTTTCACTCAGCAGAGCTACAACAAAGATCCAGATAGGTGAGAAGCTTACCAAGGGTCTTGGTGCTGGTGCAAAGCCTGAGATCGGTGCCAGCGCTGTAGAGGAGAATAGAGAAGAGATCGTAGACATCATCAAGGACGCCAACATGGTATTCGTAACATGTGGTATGGGTGGTGGAACAGGAACAGGTGCTGCCCCTGTCGTTGCAGAGATGGCACGTAACCTTGGTATCCTCACAGTCGGAGTTGTCACAAAGCCATTTGGTTTTGAGGGCAAGCCTCGTATGAGAAATGCGATCGAAGGTATAGAGAGACTTAAGGAGAATGTGGATACGCTTATCGTTATCCCTAACGACAAGCTCCTTCAGATCTGTGATAAGAGAACAAGTATTCCTGATGCGCTGAAGAAGGCAGATCAGGTACTTCAGCAGGGTGTTCAGGGTGTTACAGACCTTATCAATAAGCCGGGTCTTATCAACCTTGACTTTGCAGATATACAGACAGTTATGAGAGATAAGGGTATCGCTCATATCGGTATAGGTTCAGCAAGCGGAGAGAACAAGGCTGTTGACGCCATCAAGGAGGCTATGGATTCACCACTTCTTGAGACAACTGTTTCAGGTGCAACAGATATCATCGTAAACTTCTCAGGTAACATTGGTATCGTTGAGGCTTATGATGCTGTTACATATCTTACAGAGCAGGCTGGAGACGGAGTCAACATCATCTTCGGTACAGTTGACAATGACAACATGGGTGAGGATATAAGCATCACCATCATTGCTACAGGTCTTGAGAGATCAGGCGAGAGCGATGTCACCGCAAGATATGCAGGTACTGCATCTCCTATGGGAACAATGACCACACCTAAGCCAGCAGTTACAACAACACCTGCTGCAGAGCCAAAGACTGCTACATATGCAGGCCAGAGCCTTGGAACACACAGCACTCAGACAAGCACAAGACCATCGTTCCTCGGCGGTCAGACAACTGAGACTGCTCCGGCAGCAAAGCCAGCATACACAGCGCCTGTGACACCAGCACAGCAGACACCTGTAACATCAACACCAGTTGAGCCGGCACATGTGTCAAGACCAAAGACAGAGAGTATCAAGATTCCTGATTTCCTCAAGAAGAGATAAGGAAGAGATCGGAAGATTTTTATAGGTAAGTATAAAACGGGTAATTTCGAAAGAAATTATCCGTTTTCTTCAATAAGGAGGCAGAAATATGTTTTATGTTGCAGACCGAACAGAGATGCAGGAGATAGACAGGCTGACCATAGAGGAAAAGGGTGTGCCGGGAATCCTGCTTATGGAGAGAGCTGCGATCACCGTGCTGGAGGAGATAAATTCCAGACTGAAGTCTATAAACGCGGACAGAAAATTAAAGTGCCTTGTGGTTGTTGAAGGCGGCAATAACGGCGGGGACGGACTGGCTCTTGCGAGACTCCTGTACCAGCAGGGAGATCTTGTCCATGTCTGTTATATAAATGGAATATCGAGAGTAAGCGACAGCTTTTCATATCAGCTTGACATAGCGAAAAAAATCGGCATACAGGTGACGGATCACATCATTGACAGTGATTACGATGTGGTAGTTGACGGAATATTTGGCGTCGGACTCAAGCGTGATGTGGCGGGAATATGGAGAGAGACAATAGAGACGATGAACGGACTTGCCGGCTTTAAGGTTGCCATAGATACCCCGTCAGGTGTGGATGCCAGCACGGGGCAGATCATGGGATGTGCATTCAGGGCAGACATGACGGTCACATTTGGACTGAATAAAAGAGGGCTGATATTTTATCCCGGCTGCGAGATAAGCGGAGAGGTCGTTGTGAGAGACATAGGATTTGCACAGGCTGAAGTGGACAGAGTACACCCGGTGGCATATTCCTACAACAGGGACGATCTGAGCATGCTTCCGGGACGGAGTGATTCATCAAATAAGGGAACATATGGAAAGCTTGCAGTGATAGCGGGGAGCCGAGACATGTCCGGTGCCATGACATTTGCGGCTGAGGCTGCATACAGGATGGGAACAGGGCTTGTGAAGATATACACACATATTGACAACAAGGAGATAGCAGGCGTAAGGATTCCTGAGGCCGTGCTTATGTGTTATAGCAGCAAAGATGAAGCGGAGCAGTGTGCAAGGGATGCCGTGGAGTGGTCGGATGCCATATTGATCGGTCCCGGTATAGGAAAGGGCGATGCGGCAAGGAGCATGGTGGAATATATTATGTGTGAGGCCGTGCAGACAGTGATCGTGGATGCGGATGCCTTGAACATAATATCCGAAAAGCCCGATATTCTTGGCAGACACAGAGGACCGGTGATCGTAACGCCTCATATCGGAGAGATGTCAAGACTTACAGGCGTTGCCATACCGGATATAAAAAAGAATATATTAGAGGTGTGCAAAGACTTTTCGATGGAGTATAATGTTGTAAGTGCGCTGAAAGATGCCAGAACATGCGTGAGTGACGGCAGGGATGTGTACATAAACACATCCGGTAATAATGGTATGTCAACTGCGGGGGCAGGGGATGTGCTTGCCGGGATAATAGCTGGGCTTGTCTGCACCGGACTTGGTGCGTATGATGCTGCGAAGCTGGGAGTATATATACATGGGCTGGCAGGAGATATGGCTGCAGAGCACAGAGGAAGAAATGCAATGATAGCCAGGGATATAGTGAGCGCTATATCGGAGGTTATAAAAGGAGCAGAACATGATGGACAACAGTAACTTTAACAGAGTGCAGGCTGTGATAAATCTTGACAATATAAGGGATAATATCATGGCTATGAAGAGGCTTATAGACGGTGATAAGAAGATGCTGGCGGTCATAAAGGCAGACGCTTATGGACACGGCGCTGTCGAGGTGGCAGAGGCACTTGATGATCTGGTGGATTTCTTTGCAGTGGCATTCATCGATGAGGCTTTGGAGCTCAGAAGAGCAAATATAGATAAGCCCATATTGATACTGGGATACACAGATCCCTCGGATTACGAACTGCTTCTCAGATATGATGTCAGACCCGCCATGTATGAGGTAGACGATGCACAGAAGCTCTCGGATCTGGCGGTGAGCATGAATACAAAGGCAAAGATCCATATCAAGGTCGATACAGGCATGGGAAGAATCGGATTCACATGTGATGAAGATGGCGTGAAGAACATAGAAAAGATCAGTCAGATGCCGGGCATAGAGATAGAGGGGATATTTACCCATTACGCAAAGGCTGATGAACTCGACAAGACCGCTGCAAATGGTCAGCTTGAGAAGTTCAGGTGGATAAACAGCCAGCTTGAGGCACTTGGAATACACATACCTGTAAGGCACATATCTAACAGTGCGGGTATCATGGAGATGGACAATTCGGATTTTGATATGGTCAGATCGGGAATAGTCACATACGGACTTTATCCATCAGATGAGGTAGATAAGAATATAGCGGCTTTGAAACCTGCTATGAGACTTATGTCCAAGGTTATATTTGTGAAGGACGTAAAAGCCGGAACAGGTATAGGATATGGATGGTCCTATATAGCGGATCATGATATAAAGGTTGCGACGGTGTCGGCAGGATATGCCGATGGATACCCAAGAGCACAGTCCAATATAGGCAGAGTTATCATCCATGGAGAGTATGCTCCGATCATCGGAAGGGTGTGCATGGATCAGTTCATGGTTGACGTGAGCCACATTGATGGTGTAAAAGTAAGAGATGACGTAACTCTCATCGGACAGGATGGAGACAGAGAGATAACTGTTGAGGAGGTGGCAGCGCCTGCCAACAGCTTTAATTACGAGCTGGTATGTAACATATCAAGACGAGTTCCGAGAACATACATAAGGGACGGCAGAGAGCTTGGACAGGTAAACTATCTTCTGGATTAACGAATAACCGGTACTGTCATGGGCAATACTTTTTTTAGAGTGGAATACATACTATATATTGAAAAGAAAAGACGATGAAACAAGCGTTTCA
>CAVCCL010000192.1:0-17014 GCA_963600665.1 Bifidobacterium catenulatum
GTGCTGAGAACTATAAAGGATAATAAGGAGAGAGAAGAATGAAAAAGAGTGTAAAGAAAGTGATGGCGTGTGTATGCACAGGTGCTATGCTCATGGCAGGTCTTGCAGGATGTGGTGCAAAGGACACAGACAATGATGCTGTGCAGGAGGAGAAGTTCACACCGTCACTCGACACCGAGGTGAACACATCGCTGGAGATAGCCGGCTTCATGGCCAATTTTGAGGCGCTTGACCAGGTGGTGAATGATTTCAACGAGTATTATCCGAACGTCACCGTGACATACGAGCAGAATGACACAAATTCCCTGGCTGATTACCTTGCAAATAACAGTTATGTGGATGTGTTCATGACAAATGTAGCCAATGTTTCAGCGGGTGCCCCGGACGGTGCCGGTGTGCTTGATGACTGCCTTGACCTTTCAAAGGAAGACATGGATGTATCGGATGTAGATTCAGAGCTCATACAGTCATGTATCGTTGACGGAAAACTCGTGAGGATACCTGTGGCAAAGACCATGTGTGGTATGGTGGTGAACAGGACACTTCTTGAGAAGGAGGGCCTTGAGATCCCCGAGACATACAAGGAGTTCCTTGATGTATGTGAGGCATTAAAGCAGAAGGGATACACGCCGATCCAGTCGTCGAGGTACCATGCGTGTTCAGATCTTGTGCTCCCTATGGCGATGAATATTCTCGGAAATGATGATGCGCTCATGGCAAAGGTGCTTGCGGGAGACGATTCATTTGCAGACAGCTTAAAGCCTGTGTACGAGAGACTTTCAAAGCTTATAGAGAATGGCTATATGTCAAGTGCAGTGAATGATACATACCCTGACGACAATTACGATGGAGCGATCCTCAATTTCTTTGAGGGGGATGTTCCATTCTGGATAGCAAACACGGAGAGTGTCAGCGGAATGAAGAAGAGAGAGTCAAAGTCAGAGACATTCTCCGCCCAGCCATTTGAGTACGAATTTGTAAATGTGCCTCTCGGTGATGACGGAGTGTATGACTATGAGGAGCCATGGTTTCTCAGTAAATAAAAATGGCGACAACGTGGATTATGCTGTGGAGTTCATGAGATTCCTCTCTCAGGAGAAGGAGCTCAACAAGCTTGCGGAGATAAAGGGAATGCCGTCGGTGACAGTAAACAACGACGATGCAAGATTCAACAATGCGCTCAACCCGGAAAAGTGTGAAGGAAGATATGTATATGATGGACAGCTCGCAAGTGTTAATAGTATAATATGTGATGCAGCCAACAAGATGGGCTACGGAGATATCGCCACGGTCGATGAGGCGATAGATATGATAAAGGGCAAATAATATCTGTGTATTTGCCATAAGGGGATTGATCAGGTTGGAGGTACGCAATGGACGGAAAGACAATATTGCTTGTTGAGGATGACAAGGCACTGGCCATGGGGACGGTGTTCGTGCTGGAGGCCGAGGGATATACGGTGAGACATGCGGTAAATATCAAAACAGCGGGAACTATGCTTGACGATGCGGTTGATCTTATCCTTCTGGATGTCATGCTGCCGGATGGAAGCGGTTATGATTTCTGCCGCAGTGTCAGAGACAGGGGGATACAGATCCCGATAATATTCCTCACGGCGATGTCGGAGGAGGTAAATATAGTTCAGGGGCTTGAGCTCGGAGCGGATGATTATGTTGCCAAGCCTTACAGGCTTAAGGAGCTTTTGTCAAGGATAGCAGCTAATCTCAGGAGATATGACATAGCTGGCAGGGCGCCGCAGGAGGCGTATACATTTGGCAGGCACAGATTTGTGGTTTCGGAATTCAGACTTTATGATGGGGACAGGCTCGTAGACTGTACACAGAATGAACTGCGTCTGCTCAAGGAGCTCGTGTCAAATGAAGGAATAGTGCTGTCCAGGGGCGCATTGCTTGACAGATTGTATGACATGGACGGTGTTCTCATAGATGACAATACGCTGTCTGTGTATATGAAGAGACTCAGGACAAAACTTGGCGATGATGCGTCGTGTATAGAGACTGTCAGAGGCGTGGGATACAGGTTCAGCAAGAACGGCAAAGCGACAGGGGAGTAGTTATGAAAAGCTCGTATGAGAGAAAAAAATACATATACACTTTTGTGTGGATAAGCATTGCAGCTCTGTGTGTTCTGTCTGTGTGGTTCTATATCGCATTTGGCGGAAATGTGTTATATACGGCGATATCGGCAGAGCTTATTGTTGTGGTGATGATACTTCTGTTCATTGCCGGCTACAGACAGATCGATAATGTATACAGAGAGGTTGAGAATATATCCGATAAGATGATCACGGTTATGGATGACCCGGACAGCGTGGCTGAAGAGGAATTCAGACAGGGTTCCGTGGGGATACTGTACACGAACTTTTATAAGATGGTGTCATTTCTGAGAGAGAGCCGGGAGAAGGAGCTCTCAGAGAAGATATTTCTCAGGGACATAATATCCGACATATCCCATCAGCTCAAGACGCCGCTTGCCTCACTGAATGTATTTGTGGATATGCTGCTCGATGATAAAGTAACAGATCCGGAGAGAAGAAAGCAGGTGCTGGTTGAGGCGCAGAATCAGCTCTCAAGGATGGAGTGGATGGTCCTGTCACTGCTCAAACTGGCGAGGATAGAGGCCGGGGCGATAGAGTTTCAGAAGCAGAGCTGGAATCTGGATGTCATCTGTTCACAGGCTGCGGATGGTGTGCGGTATCTCACGGACAAGCGCGGACAGAGAGTGGTCATAGACTGCAAGGGTGATATGAAGCTTGAGTGCGATGGCGACTGGCTGACAGAGGCCATCCTCAATCTGCTCAAGAATGCTTCGGACTACTCGGAGAAGGATACGGAGATCTCGCTTTCGGTGGAGCAGAACGATCTGTTTACGAGAATATACGTGAGAGATCAGGGCATAGGCATCCCGGAGAATGAGCTCCCGAACATCTTCAAGAGATTCTACAGGGTCAACCAGGAGGTCAATCCGAACAGCGTTGGAATAGGCTTGTCACTCACCAAGTCCATTGTTGAGGGCATGGGTGGACGTATAACAGTGAAGAGCGTGGTTCATGAATATACATGCTTTGAGATAACATTTGTACATATATAGTCTGTGCTGGACTGGGAGATCTGACTTATCTTACTAAACTGTAAGAAAGAAAATTTATACAGTCACCAGACAGTAAGAAAGAGGTGGTACTATAGCATCATAGAAATGCTGAGTATCATCTTTTTTTATTATATACAGGGAGGTTTAGATTTGGGGGATTACAAGAAACTGGCAGTCAAATACCTGAAGGCCAACAGGGCGAGGAGCATAATTACGATAATAGGTGTGGCGATCACCGTCATGGTGCTATACGGGGGACTGAATTTTGCCTATTCCTACTTGCTTAATGCGCGGGAGGAGACAAGGCAGGAAAAGGATTACGAGTTTGTTCTCATGACAGAGAGCAAGGCACAGGCAGAGCAGATAGCGGCGGATTCGCAGATAGAAAAGGCGTACATAGGCAAATATGAGTATACAGATTGGCAGGTCGATGAGCAGACTGGCAGCAGTACGCCGGTGAAGACGCTCTATAGAAATGCCGTCTATGCCACGGGCGACAATCCATTCCATATGGAAAAAAACATGGACGAGATCATGGACAGATATGGAGTCAAGGCAGAGCTCAACGTGGATCTGGCGGTGCTTTATTTCCAGGAGGGGACAACTGATGGCTCGATGCTCATGGTCGTTGTGTGGCTGATCCTGCTGATCG
The DNA here is from genome assembly GCA_963600665.1 of Bifidobacterium catenulatum. Taxonomy (GTDB): domain Bacteria; phylum Bacillota; class Clostridia; order Lachnospirales; family Lachnospiraceae; genus Coprococcus. The sequence continues at coordinate 3,765 of CAVCCL010000192.1, forward strand.
CATATATATTTGCCATATTTGCGGTTGGAATCATAAGGAACACCGTGCAGATGTTCATGATGGAGCAGATAAAGGACTATGGAATACTCCGGTGCATAGGATCGACAAAGGGGCAGCTCAAGAAAATAATTTACCTGATGGGAGCAATTCTTGAGTGCGCCGGAATAGTAATAGGTGTTATTGTTGGAGGACTCATAACACTGATAGTTGGTGCATTTACAGGGGTGAGCGCAGGATACCATCTGATAGCGGCCGTTCCGGTGCTCATATGTTATCTGGGTGATCTGTATTTTGTCATGAGAGATAACAGCAAGATCATAGTGAAGATGACGCCTATAAGTGCAGTGAGGGGACAGTTCAGGATAAAGACAGGGCGTATACGTACCAGGGGAAAGGGCCTGATGGGAAGGCTGTTCGGTATTGAGGGAGAGTATGCGAGAAAGAGTGTCCTGAGGAACAGAGGACGGTATGTCAAGACGATCGCATCGCTCTCGGTCAGCATCGCGGCATTGGTGGCGGTGGTGAGCGTGTCCGGTGCGCTTGACAAAGCCGTTGAGTTCCTGGACGGTGAATATGGAACATATCAGGTTCAGGTATATGAGACGCCGTCACAGCTTCAGGACATAGATTCCGTGGAAGCCGGGCTCCCGGACGCTGAGAGCCTGCAGAGGATCGCAGAGAACCGATATACCCTTGCGGCAAGAAAGGTCTATGCGGCAAATGTATATGTGGCGGATATCGATGAGCTTTATTCCAAATACAACGATGCTTATATAAATACGACCATGTATGGAAACATGCTGGAAAGTTACAAGAAGATGTATGAAAATGACAAGTCTCTGGCGATGGGAAGGATGAGACTTTCGGGTATTACATTACATGGAATGGATGCTTCAGGGATGAAAGATCTCTCACAGTATCTGGCGGACGGCACGGTTGATGTGAGTGATCACGGAATCGTGGTAGTCACAGGGGGAAGTTCTGCATGGAGTGACGATGATGAAGACAGTCTGACTTACCAGACATTGGAACATATTCAGGTAAATGATTACAAGGTAGGGGATACGATCGATATCGTAAACACGGACAAGCTGTTCACCGAGACCCAGAAGGCGATAGAGCAGGCTGGTATAGCAAAGACTGGGGGAGACAGAGCTGATGACACTATCGCTGACCCGGATGCGGAAAAGAGGATAAGTATTGCAAATGAAGTGTATGACAGGCTTGTGGCTGAGGGGGACTACACGACATACACGGTGGAGGGAATACTTGACCTGGGTGACATGCTGACAGGTGAGAGTGGAATACAGGTGTACACTTCCGTGGACAATTACCTGGCGGAGACGGGATATACGGAGAGTCAGATATCCGGCATGGAGTATCAGATCGATTCCACCGGGATAACGAACAGAAGCATAGACGATATGGTGAGCTATCTGTATACAGATACGGGTGCGTTTGATTTTTATATGTATGTTGAGAACCTCAGGACGTTCCAGAGCTTCAAGGAATTTAACCGTGTCATACTCATGATAGCTGCACTCGTATTTGCACTGGGAGCTGTAAACATCATAAATGCAACGGCTGGTAATCTGCATATGAGGCGCAAGGAATTTGCACAGCTCAGGGTTATCGGTATGTCGAGAAAGAGGCTTATAAAGACCGTGATGCTCGAGGGAATCATGACAGCATTCTGGTCAAATGTATTGGGAATATTGATCGGTACAGGTGTTTATTATGGCGAGTATTATTTCATAAGGCTGATGTTCCAGATGAGATTTGCGCCGTCGGTGACAGCCATTGTGGTGGGAGTGGTGTTGTCGACGATACTGGTATTTGGAAGTATATTGATCCCGCTCAGAAGACTTCCTCAGAGTATGGCAGAGGATCTTACACTTGAGGAATAAAGGAGGAGGAAAGTTATGGAAATAGTAAAGATGGAGCATGTGACCAAGATATACGGCGAAGGAGACACGAGAGTGTGGGGACTTGACGATGTTAGTCTTACAATAGACAAAGGGGAGATCGTCGCCATAGTGGGGGCGTCAGGTTCAGGCAAATCGACAATGCTGCATGTCATGGGAGGTGTGGATACACCTAACAGCGGAAACGTGATCATAGATGGCAAGGACATAACCAGACTGTCAGATGAGGAAATGTCCGTGTTCAGAAGGCGTAAGATAGGCTTTGTATTCCAGGCATATCACCTTATCCCGGTGCTGACCGTCGAGGAGAACATAAGGATGCCGATACTCCTTGACCACAGGAAGCCGGACAGGGATTACATAGACCATATCATAGAGATGCTCGGCCTCAAGGACAGAAAAAAATATCTGCCAAACCAGCTTTCAGGCGGTCAGCAGCAGAGAGCAGCCATAGCAAGAGCCCTGGCAAACAGACCGGCACTTGTTCTGGCGGATGAGCCTACCGGTGCTCTGGATTCAAAGAATGGAAATGAAGTCCTTACACTGCTGCAGGATTCGGTGAAGAAGCTGAACCAGACCCTTGTGCTCATCACACACAACATTGATCTGGCGAGGGAAGCGGACAGGATAATAAAGATAGCCGATGGAAAGATAGTGGAGTGATAAAAGAAAATGTCTGATAATTGTGAAGAGATGTCTGAATAGGGGGATGGACAAGTGTATAAAACAAATAAGTTGACTATAGTAAAAAACATAAAAAGATTCATGGCAATGTTACTTGCGGTGATCGTGTGTATGTCGGCATTTTCTTTCAATATGGTAGCAGAGGCTTCACAGCCCAAGGTCATGGTGGTGGATTACCAGATAGTGCAGAAGGAGATATTTGCCGGACAGGCATTTGACCTCAAGGTCACCATAAAGAACACAGGCAGCAGATATGTCGACAATCTCAAGATATCCGTAACATCTGACACAGGGGATATAGTTCCTGCGGAAGGGGCAGGAAACGGCTTCCTTGATGAGCTTCCAAATGGCGAGGAGAGTACATTTACATTCAAGCTCAGAGCTGCGGATGGACTGGCGGAGAAAAGCTATAAACTCAGCGTGGTAAATGAATATGACGATATATGGGGAAATCCATATTCTGCTACAGACGTGATATATCTTCCTGTAAAGCTTGCACAGAGGGCTTCTCTCACAGATCTGTATGTGGCCGATGACGCAGTTCTCGGGGATTCGGTTGAGATAGTCGGAAGCGTGAACAATCTGGGTGCCGGCATGCTCTACAATGTAAAAGCAAAGCTCCAGAGCTCTTATATGGAGGAGATTGAGACATATATCGGCAACATAGAGTCTGGAAAGAGCGGAAGCATAGATATCCTCACGAATGCCGTGGCGACGACTGCTGCGAGCGGAGATATGTCAAAGGTGATAGTTACATATGAGGACAAAGAGGGGAACGAGACGACGCTTGAGGGGAATTTCAAGGCAACTGTGGAATCTCCGGTGTATGACAATGTAGAGAAGATAAAGGACAGCACAAAAGGCAGTGATAAAAAGGTGATATATGGCGTTGCTGCAGCGGTAATAGTGATAGCTCTGTGCTGTATATGTGCTATCAGAAAGCACAGGAGAAAAAAGGCGATTCTTGATGAATTTTAGATTCCGGTCACGGGGAGAGAGTTTATAAGGAGATAGATTGTATGGGGTGGATATGGCATTTGTGTCTTATGAATATGAAGAGAAGAAAGATCAGAACATTTCTCACCGTTCTCGGCGTGATGATAGGTGTTATATCGGTTGTGGCACTTCTGGCTGTGGGAATCGGAGTCAAGAACGAGATGATAGATTCTGCGGTTGCAAGTGGAAGTGTCAACCAGATAACGATATACAGTGAGACCGGAAGTAAGCATAAGGATCGAATGATAACGGACAGAACGATATCTACATTGACTGATCTTGCAAATGTGGATGGTTGTTATCCGATGTATGAGGTGCCTGTGAGCATTAAGTATGGGGAGTATGAATACTTTGGCAATCTTGTGGGTGTGCCGGGAAATGAGCTTGATGGTTGGAGTCTGGCCTATGGGGAAAACAGCAATTCTTCACATGGGACACCTGAACTGATCTCGGGTAGCAGTGTGGGAAAAATGTTCTTCAATCAAAAGACATTTGACAGTTACGAGAAGAGAGAAAAGAAGAGTATTGCGTCCCTTGTCGGAAAGAGATTTGACACGACCGTTGGATGGAGCGGTGAAAGTGACAGGATATTCAAACTGAAGCTCGCCGGGGTTTTATCTGATGGAGATACGGATAACAGCTCTGACAATGCTTCTGCTGACACTTCTTATGACAGCACAGTTCAGGATGAAGAGTCTGACGAATCTTTGGACATCTCTGACAGCTACAGCGAGAAGTCTCAGACGATATACTGTGATATGGATTCGCTGAAAAGCCTGCTCAGAAAGGTCAGCACCGACGGCAAGCTGTACGGTCAGCCGGTGGATGGCAACGGCAACAGTTACCGTGAATTTGTCTACACATCGGCGGTGGTGATAGTGGATGACATAAATAACGTCGATGCGATGGTAAAAAAGCTTCAGGACATGGGGTATCAGACAGAGAATTCCAAGGAATATCTGGACACGATACAGAAGTACCTCAAGATGATACAGCTTCTTCTCGGTGGAATAGGAATGATAGCACTTATAGTGGCAGTCATAGGAATAAGCAACACCATGACGACCTCTGTATTTGACCGGGTAAACGAGATCGGTATACTGAAGGTCCTTGGCTGCGACATAGACGAGCTCAGACTTCTGTTCCTCATGGAAGCCGCAGTGATAGGACTTGTCGGAGGCGTCCTCGGAGTATTGTCCTCCTACGGAGTGAGAATAGTGGTGAATAAAGCCGCCGTCTCCATGTTCAATCTTGCAAAAGGAACCCAGATAGCCATGATCCCATGGTGGCTGGCATTAGCCGGAGTCCTCGGCTCCGTGATCCTCGGCGTGGCAGCAGGCTACTTCCCGGCAAGGTGGGCCTCAAAACTAAGACCAATAGACGCCGTGACAAGAAGGTAAAAGACCAATGGCAAGGCTCGACATGGTTCGAATAAAGGATCGGTAAATTTCCACGTTACTTTGTCGCTTTTTGAATGATATAGAATAAAAAAGACACAAAATTATCGCAAATTAAAAGAAAAAAGTCGTAAAGATACAAAAAACAAAAAAGTTGTATCTTTTACAGGAAAATAATCAAAAAAGATACAATTTTACGCACAAAAAAGCAGAGACAATTCATACAAAACATAAAAAAATGTGTGAATGATCTCTGCTTTATCATTTATTCTACCACGAACAGAAAAGTCCGCCCCCCTGATCTTTGACGCTTCTTGCCGAGGCGCAGGCAGCAACGACCTTATCGCTGCCGAAGCCGAGTGCATATAGAAGCAAGTCAAAGTTCAGGAAGTCGAGCGTGATGGAGGCACAACCTTACAGTGTACGGGCTTCATTACCTCAAAGGACTTTTCGTCCGTCCTTATTTCCTGTTGGCTCTGTAACGGAGAGTATGGTCAAGAATCTTCTTACGGATTCTGAATGACTTTGGTGTGATCTCCAGGAGCTCATCTGTGTCGATGAAGTCCAGAGCCTGCTCAAGACTCATCACCTTTGGAGGTGAAAGCTTGAGAGCATCATCCGATCCTGAAGAACGTGTGTTGGTAAGCTGCTTCTTCTTGCAGACATTGACCTCCATGTCCTCAGCACGAGGATTCTCACCTACAACCATACCGGCGTAAACCTGCTCGCCAGGTCCGATGAACAGTGTTCCACGCTCCTGTGCGTTGAACAGACCGTATGTGATCGAAGTACCTGACTCAAATGCGATGAGCGATCCCTTTGAACGGTAGCTCATGTCACCCTTGTATGGAAGATACTCGTCAAATGTTGTGTTGATGATACCAGTACCCTTGGTAGCTGTCATGAAGTCACCACGGAATCCGATAAGTCCACGGGATGGAACAGAGAACTCAAGTCTTGTGGTTCCATTTCCTGTAGGAGCCATTCCCTGAAGCTCACCCTTTCTCTGGTTCAGCATGTTGATGATAGTACCTGCGAACTCGTCAGGAACATCTATATAAGCAATCTCAAATGGCTCAAGCTTATGTCCAAGCTCATCTTCCTTGTAGATAACCTCAGCCTTACTTACTGCAAACTCATAACCCTCACGTCTCATGTTCTCGATGAGGACTGACAGATGGAGCTCACCACGGCCTGAAACCTTGAATGCCTCTGTTGTGTCTGTCTCCTCAACTCTGAGGCTGACATCTGTGTTCAGCTCTCTGAAAAGTCTCTCACGGAGATGTCTTGATGTGACGAACTTACCTTCCTTGCCTGCGAGAGGAGAGTCATTTACCATGAATGTCATTGCGATGGTTGGCTCAGAAATCTTCTGGAAAGGAATTGGGTCAGGATTCTCAGGGGAGCAGAGAGTGTCACCTATCTGTACATCTGCAATACCTGAAACAGCAACGATAGAACCTATCTGTGCTTCCTTTACCTCTATCTTGTTAAGTCCTTCATACTCGAAAAGCTTTCCAATACGAACCTTCTCGAGCTTGTCAGGGTCGTGCTCATTTACGATTACGAGATCCTCATTTACCTTGAGGACACCGTTGTCTACCTTGCCGACACCGATACGTCCAACGTACTCGTTGTAGTCGATCGTGCTGACAAGCATCTGTACACCTGCCTCAGGATCGCCTGTAGGAGCAGGGATATAATCAATGATAGTGTCGAACAGAGGCTTCATGTCTGTGCCTGGCTCAGATGAGTCAAGAGTTGCATAACCTGACTTTGCAGAAGCAAATACAAATGGGCAGTCAAGCTGATCTTCATTTGCATCGAGCTCGATGAGGAGCTCAAGAACTTCGTCAACTACCTCGTCAGGACGTGCCTCAGGACGATCACATTTATTTACACATACGATAACTGCAAGATTAAGCTCAAGAGCTTTCTTCAGAACGAACTTGGTCTGTGGCATAGGGCCCTCAAATGCATCAACAACGAGGATTACTCCGTTTACCATCTTAAGAACTCGCTCAACCTCACCGCCGAAGTCAGCATGACCCGGAGTATCAATGATGTTGATCTTGGTGCTTCCATATGTTACGGCAGTATTCTTTGAGAGGATAGTGATACCTCTTTCACGCTCGATATCGGTGGAATCCATGACACGCTCAGCGACCTCCTGATTGTCACGGAACACACCGCTCTGCTTTAAGAGCTCGTCTACAAGTGTTGTTTTACCGTGGTCAACGTGGGCGATGATAGCCACATTTCTGATATCATCTCTTGTTATCTTCATAATTTTCACTCTTTCTTTCAAATTTAGTCTACTTTACAACGGTTAACATTCTAGCATAGTGAAAAAACCAATGCAATAATTGTAATGTACAAAAATGTTGTAAAAATGAGGGCAAATGGCGGAAAAATGATTATTTTGCAGCCGCCTTGAGCAGCATCTCTTTGAGTTCATCAGGTGAGAACTTGTAGTGAGAGTTGCAGAACTGGCAGTTGACCTCTATAGGCTCACCCTCCTCAAGAAGACTTGCGATCTCTTTTTTGCCGAGGCTGAGTACGGCATTGTAGTATCTCTCCTTGCTGCAGTTGCAGTGCCACTCGGTAGGTAACTCATCGGTCACTACAACGTCATATCCCTCAAATACATCCTTGATGATGTCAAGAGGTGTCTTGCCCGCATCGAGGAGACTGGTGATAGAAGAGAACTCGTTAAGTCTCTTCTCGAGAACATCGATGAGTTCGTCCGATGCAAATGGCATGAGCTGGATGATGAATCCGCCCGCCTGCTTTACGGTGTTATCTTTTTCCATGAGGACGCCGAGAGCAACTGATGTAGGGATCTGCTCTGATGTTGCAAAGTAATATGTCAGATCCTCGGCAATCTCACCGGATACGAGCTGTGTCTGGCCGACATAAGGCTCTTTGAGACCGATATCCTTGATAACTGAAAGCACGCCGAGATCAAGTGCCTTGGCAACATCCAGCTTACCCTTGTCATTTGCGTGAAGGATAACATTTGGATTGTTGACATATCCCTTGACTCTTGAATGTGCATCAGCAGTTACGGTAAGTCCACCTATCGGTCCATTGCACTGGATCTGAAGTGTGAGTACGTCAGATTCGTTCTTGCACTGTGCTCCCATAAGTGCTCCTGCTGTGAGAAGTCTTCCAAGTGCTGCCGTTGCCACAGGGCTTGTGTTGTGGATAGATCTTGCGGTCTCCACGATATCTCTTGTTGTTCCGGCGAAGAATCTTACCTGATTGTTCGCCGCCATACCTCTTATTATATGATCGCTCATGTTGTATACCTCGCTATTCTATGTTGATTAGTTTTGTTACATTTTGAAATCTGTCCGGTTATCTCTATATATAATCGCATTATAATAATGATATATTGGACAATCTTCACCATTTTATATTATGAATGATGATAAGACAAGCCTATTCATAGTGTTTGTTATCCTGGTGTGTCTCCCTTGCAACCACGTATACCCTTTCACTGGAATCTGTGGCTGGCTGCCATGTAAATGCATCGTACATGGCGACAAGTTCCATGCCTGAGTCAGCAACGCATTTTCTCATGTCATCAAGTGTGAGACCGCGCTGGTAATGGAATTCCTGGTATTTTCTATATAGAAGGCACTCGTCATCAAAATTGCCTGAATGTTTATCGCTTGGCGATCCATGCATTTCATCTGAGCATTTTTCATTTGAAATCTCTTCTTCAATAATCGGTTCAGGGTTTTCAGGGAGAAACAGGCTGAGAGCCAGCTCATTTATATCGGTTTCAGTATCGTAGTAGTTATCCCAGATAAAGCTCACGTCGTCCCTGTCCTCGGCTATGGTGCTGTCGGCAACCACATCCTTGAAATAGTGGCGGGTCTTGAAGTCGCAGACAAATATTCCCCTTGATTCAAGATAGTTATTTGCCAGCCTGAATACGTGGGTTATGTCGGCAAGCTCCGTAAGATAGTTGATGCTGTCGCACACGCACACGATGGCATTCACCGTGCCGAAGAGCTCAAACTCTCTCATGTCCTGCATGAGATATAAGATGGATTCGTGTCCTGTATCCAGCTTTTTCTCATTTGCCACCTCAAGCATCTCATATGAATTGTCGATACCGATCATGTCGTATCCGGCATCTGCAAGCCTTTCCGTTATCTCTCCGGTGCCACATCCAAGCTCACATATGAGCCCTTCGTCCACTCCGTATTTTCTCAAAACTTCTATTATATATGTGCACCAGTCATCGTATGGAATGTTGTCCATCAGTTCGTCATAGACACTGGCAAATACCTCATAAGCGTTCATGCTTCCTCCTTCAGCCTGCGCTGGTCAAATCTCTTGATAACAGTTTGAATTGTACCACAGCTTAAGATTTATAGTAAACTGCAATAAATAATTATGCATAAAATTACAATGATTGTTGAAGAAACTTAAAATAGCATTTATTATGTTACTGGGCAGAACAAATATAAAAATCAGAAAGAGGACAAGCAGAGATGGAATACTGGGATATTTACGATGTGAACAAGCAGCCTACAGGGCGCACTATGAAGAGAAATGACTGGAATATGCAGCCGGGGGATTATCACCTCACAGTGCTCGGTGTGCTCCAGAACAGAGAGGGAAAGTATCTGATAACCAAGCGCGTTATGACAAAGGCGTGGGCAGCAGGCTGGTGGGAGGTATCTGGCGGCGGAGTCCAGGCGGGAGAGTCATCCATAGAGGCTGTCAGAAGAGAGGTACTTGAGGAGACCGGCATAGATGTAAGTGATTTCGATGGAGGCCTGCAGTTTACATATAGAAGAGATAACCCGGATGAGAAGGACAACTACTTTGTGGATGTGTACAAATTCACTGGTGATTTTGAAGAGAAGGATGTCAGACCTCAGGAGGCTGAGACCGATGGTTTCAAGCTTGCAACTCTGGATGAGATAAAAGAATATGCAGAGCAGGGGATATTCCTTCACTATGACAGCATCAAGAAAGTATTTGAGTAAGCCGGGGGCTTATACCAAAAAACTGTTTGAAAAACACAGCATATATGCTAATATAGTTAAGATTAGAGAGAAATCGGGCGAAAAAGCGTTATATAGCCTGAAAAGATAAATTTCAAGGAGGCATTTTCAAAAATGGCTGAGACATACAACCACAAAGTCGTTGAAGGAAAGTGGCAGAAGGTCTGGGATGACAACAAGGCATTTGCTGCTACAGATGATTATTCAAAACCAAAGTATTATGCGTTAGTTGAGTTCCCATACCCATCAGGACAGGGACTTCACGTAGGTCACCCAAGACCATACACAGCGCTTGATATAGTAGCAAGAAAGAGAAGAATGCAGGGCTACAACGTTCTGTATCCAATGGGCTGGGATGCATTTGGTCTCCCTACAGAGAACTATGCGATCAAGAACAAGATCCATCCAAAGGAAGTAACCAAGACAAATGTTGCAAGATTCAAGAATCAGCTTCATTCACTTGGATACTCATTCGACTGGGACAGAGAGATTAACACAACAGATCCTGAATACTACAAGTGGACACAGTGGATATTCCTCAAGCTCTTCAAGGCTGGTCTCGCATACAAGAAGGAGATGCCTATCAACTGGTGTACATCATGTAAGGTTGGTCTTGCAAATGAGGAGGTTGTCAACGGCGTATGTGAGCGTTGTGGCAGCGAGGTTGTCCGCAAGGTTAAGTCTGAGTGGATGCTCAAGATCACAGATTACGCAGACAAGCTCATCGAGGGACTTGACGGCGTGGATTACATCGAGCGTGTAAAGGTTTCACAGAAGAACTGGATCGGACGTTCAACAGGAGCTGAGGTAGATTTCTCAGTAAAGGGCAAAGAGGACAAGCTCCGTATATATACAACAAGATGCGATACATTGTTCGGAGTAACATACATGGTTGTTTCACCAGAGCATCCAATCCTTGACAAGTACAAGGATGAGATCGGCAACTGGTCAGACATCGAGGCATACCGTGAGCAGGCAGCAAAGAAGAGCGACTTCGAGCGTTCAGAGCTTGCAAAGGATAAGACTGGTGTATGCATAGATGGACTCACAGCCATCAACCCTGTAAATGGTAAGGAGATCCCAATCTATGTTTCAGACTATGTACTCATGAGCTACGGAACAGGTGCCATCATGGCGGTTCCTGCACATGATGACAGAGACTGGGAATTTGCAAAGAAGTTCGGACTTCCACTCATCCAGGTTGTTGCAAAGGATGGAGAGGAAGTAGATATAAATGAGGCTGCATTTACAGATGTGGCAACAGGAGTTCTCATCAACTCAGATTTCCTCAACGGACTTGAGGTAAAGGATGCAAAGGAGAAGATGATAAAATTCCTGGAGGAGAAGGGTATCGGTCAGGCAAAGACCAACTATAAGCTCCGTGACTGGGTATTCTCACGTCAGAGATACTGGGGCGAGCCAATTCCTATCGTTCACTGCGATAAGTGTGGTTATGTTCCAATCGATGAGAGCCAGCTTCCACTGCTCCTTCCAGAGGTTGACAGCTACATGCCGACAGATAACGGCGAGTCACCACTTGCAGCTATGACAGACTGGGTAAACACCACATGTCCATGCTGTGGCGGCCCTGCAAAGAGAGAGACAGATACCATGCCACAGTGGGCTGGATCATCATGGTATTTCCTCAGATATACAGATCCTCACAACACAGAGGCTCTTGCAAGCAAGGAGGCACTCAAGTACTGGCTTCCTGTTGACTGGTACAATGGAGGAATGGAGCACACAACACTTCACCTTCTGTATTCAAGATTCTGGCACAAGTTCCTGTACGATCAGGGCGTAGTTCCTACACCAGAGCCATACCAGAAGAGAACATCACACGGTATGATCCTCGGTGAGAACGGCGAGAAGATGAGTAAGTCAAGAGGTAACGTTGTAAATCCTGACGACATTGTAAATGTATACGGTGCAGATACACTTCGTACCTACGAGATGTTCATCGGAGCATTTGACCTTGCAGCTTCATGGTCAGAGGACGGTGTTAAGGGATGTAGAAGATTCCTCGACAGAGTTTGGAAGCTTCAGGACAGCGTGACAGACGAGAAGGGATACTCCAAGGATATGGAGACCAAGATGCATCAGGTTATCAAGAAGGTTTCAAATGACTTCGAGAACCTGAAGTACAACACAGCTATCGCAGCCATGATGTCACTTCTCAACGATTTCTACAAGAAGGGAAGCGTTACAGCAGATGAGTTCAAGACATTGCTCATCCTGTTAAACCCTGTTGCACCTCATATCACAGAGGAGCTGTGGTCAGTAAAGAACTACGGCGGATATGTATATCAGCAGACATGGCCAGAGTTCGATGAGGCAAAGACAGTAGAGTCAACTGTTGAGATCGCTGTACAGATCAACGGTAAGACAAAGGCAACACTTGCAATCGGCAAGGAGGATCCAAAGGATGAGGTTATCGCAAAGGCTAAGGAAGTGATCGCCGACAAGCTCACCGGTAACGTTATCAAGGAGATCTATGTTCCTGGACGTATTGTGAATATTGTTATGAAATAAAAAAGCTATAAACATGAGAAAGCCACATGGAGAAAATTCCATGTGGCTTTCTTGATGTTTAATATATATCAGATTAATATTTATTTCAGATAAGGCAGTAGATTCTTGAGTGCGCTGTATGCACTGTCACGTTTGTACAGCGGTATGGATTCCACCAGTCTGTCTAGATCATCATGAGCGATATAATCCTTGTTCTCAGGCTCGATGGTCGGTTCCTTACCGAACACCAGAAAATCCAGTGGCGCATCAAGAACAGTTGCGATATTGGCAAGAGTATATATACTCATACTTTTATATCCGTGCTCCAGCTCATACACATAATGAGGAGACACTTTTATTTTCTCGGCAAGCTGTTCCTGAGTAAGATTATGAGCCTTTCTCACATTTCTTATACGCAATCCCAAGTCAAAGATATCTATCACAATAACCTCCATCTTGCTGAAACAATATCTGTCAGCAACATTTTCTGAAAATAGTATCTGCTAATAACGGTATTGCCAGCCAGAAACTAACAGGTACAAAAACATGAAAATATAGCTGACAGCCACAAAAATGAAATTGTGTTACATTCAGTGGAGTGCATTTTTTACAGCATGGACTTTATCATATTTATCTTCTGTTTTTCCTGTGGAGACATGCCTTCACTCAGCACATCCAGAACGATCTCGGACTCGGATCTGCTGAAGGAG
>CAVCCL010000193.1:0-4056 GCA_963600665.1 Bifidobacterium catenulatum
GGCTGGGAAAGCTTGATCTTTCTCTTGCTGGCAGCATGATATACCTCCATGCCTGCCTCAAACTTACCAGAGCAGATTCTCATAAATGCGATTCTGTCTCTGTGAGCCTTGTTCATATTGGCCTGTATCTTGAACACAAAGGCTGAAAACGGCTCCGTGACAGGATCTATGATACCCTCTGATGAATTACGTCCGAGAGGAGGTGTCGTCATCTTAAGGAAATAGTTCAGGAACTGCTCAATACCAAATGTATTCAGCGCAGAACCAAAGAATACAGGGGAGAGCTCTCCTGCTCTGACCTTCTCTATATCCATCTCCTCAGTAGCACCATCTATAAGCTCTATCTCCTCATTGAACTGGTCAAAGAGGTATGGGCCGACAAGCTCCTTGAGAGCCTCATCGTCAATATGATAATCTGTCTCCTCCGCCTTCTTGGCTCCACCTGTCGATATAGCCTGGAACGTGGACACTATCTTGGTCTTTCTGTCATATACACCCTTGAACTCTTTTCCTGAACCTATAGGCCAGTTGACAGGACATGTCTTGATGCCGAGAACAGTCTCTATATCATCGAGAAGCTCAAATGTATCCCTTGCATCTCTGTCCATCTTGTTTATAAATGTAAATATCGGGATATGTCTCATGACACAGACCTTGAAGAGCTTTATGGTCTGAGCCTCAACACCCTTGGATGCATCGATCACCATGACCGCAGAATCCGCAGCCATAAGTGTACGGTAGGTATCCTCCGAGAAATCCTGATGTCCAGGTGTGTCAAGTATGTTTATGCAATATCCGTCATAATTGAACTGCAGAACAGACGAGGTTACCGAGATACCTCTCTCCTTCTCTATATCCATCCAGTCCGACACTGCATATTTGGAATTTGCCTTTCCCTTTACAGATCCCGCTGTGTTTATCGCACCACCAAAGAGCAGAAACTTCTCTGTGAGTGTCGTCTTACCTGCATCAGGATGTGAAATTATGGCAAATGTCCTTCTTCTGTTGATCTCTTCTCTTAACTTGTCATCCATTATCTTTTCCTCATATACAATTTATTGATTCTTATTCTTCAGAACGTCCCTGTTCTTCTGAGCCCAGAGCATAAGTGACTGTATATTCACAGACATCTTCTCAAGCTCATCAAGGACAGCGTCAAAAGCTGCAACCTCGGTCTCATCGACTATTCCATCGGCGGTGATCTCTATAAGCTGCTCCGATATATCTCCCATCTTCTTGGAGGATCCGAGGAACTGAAGTATGAGCCTGTCAAGGCTGTCCGCATTTATCGGCTTCACCGTCTCTTTTCCTATAGGGCAGTCGCCTGAACAATAGCTGTTACAGAGCTCGGGTATGTCATACGCCTTTGACATGGAAAGTACCTCCTCAGGGTACGGAACTACTGTGCCAAGCTCTATTCTTGAAAGCCTTGTCCTGTCTATATTGAGCACCTCTGCACTCTTCTCCCTGCTTGTAAGGTTATCGTTCACCTTAGACGCATTATATCTTGCGACATAATATTTATTGTTAAGCGCCTTTGTAGCTTTTTTACTCATTTTTTTCTCCTTATGTAGTTCTTCCTAATACACCTAATTACACATAATAACACACAATATCAGCCGAATCAATCATCTTAATATCCGGTGAAAAAGTTCCATCAGAAACCGCGCAAAACGCAGCTATAAAGTCTATATTCCTATCTCCCTCTACATGCGCAGGATCCGCTATTTCCTCCATATTCATACGGCCGTCACACTCAGCCCTGCATACGGCATAATTGCCAAGCCAGATATTCTTCTTCTCCATATGTGCATTGTCCATGACCATTTGCTGTTCCTCATCCTTCATGAGTATGCCTGTTCCGGTCATCTTGCTGTACGCCTCACGCCTTGTCCACACACATGTACTGTATATATCTGGACACGCACACGACATCACACATTTTTTATCCTCATCCGAATACAGACGATTAACTATGCTATCAGGTATCCTTCTGACTCTCTCAACGTCTATACCACAAGGCTCACTGCCTATCGCAGCCGCCACACAACCCTCGGTATGGCTTATCGAAAACTGAATGTCCTTTATAAACGGCTTTCCCGCCTTATTCTTCTCATACGTGACCAGCCGTTCATCGATCCCGGCACACTCCCTGAGAACATGGGCAAGCAGGATTCCCGCTGCAAGGCTGGCATTCCTGTCCTCCCGCCTCCTGAGGCGTTCCACCTTACTTCTTCTGTATTCCGAGACTTTTTCCAGGCAAATGCCATACGTTTCATCGTCAGCAAATGCCTCCGTGTCCATTATATATGCTCTGTATCCGCTAAAAGATTTATTCAAATCCACTTCCATCTCTTTCTTCAAAATATGCCATGATCATAACAACAATACAGCCCCTTAATACTCGCATATTAAAGGGCTGTATAAACTAACCTATATTGTGACAAAATCAGGGAAGCTCTTCATATCCTTGTTCACCTCATCAATATGAAGTCCCTTGTAATCATATACTGCATTGTAAGCCATCTGCATCTCCATCGCACACTGCATCATGGATACCGGAACACCGACAAATATATCATCGATCGAGATCTCTATCTCACCCGGATTGAGCGTTATGGAATCCTCCTTCTCGTTGTAAGGTGGAGCCATCAGTATCGCTTTGACCGCCTTGCTGAAATACGGCATCACATTTGGAACCGATATGTATTTCTTTGCAAGGAGCTTCTCCTTATATCCGTCAGCAAGAACACACAGAGGCTGTTCCTCTGATATATCATCCACAAATGCCCTGGCAGCCTCCTCCATGATGGATGTTCTCCTGTCGTTGATCGGAGATCCGTACATAACGTTGAGATCCTGCTCCGTGAGCTTCTTATCAGCAAATGCCACTGTGAACATCTTCTCCGGGCCATATGCTCCGACACCAGAAAACAGCTCTCTGTATATCTTCTCCATCTCATCCTTGACAGGAACAACTCTTCCACTGTCTATATTGGACTCGTTGTCCAGCATGAGCTTGATGATTCCCGTCTCCATCTCCTTTATCCTTCTGGATGTGACATAATCAGTCGGAAGGAATTCATGTCTCTTAGCCTTCTTGAGTATATTGCCGACAGCTTTATCACCGTTATTCGCAAGATCCTCGATGGAATTCTTCAAATCCTCTCCAAACTGTGAATATATCTCGTCAAGTCTCTCAGCCCTCTGCTGGAGCCATCTCAGTGTATCTCCAAACAGATCCTGTGCATCGAGCTCATCTATGAGCTTGGTTCTCTCCGCCGCAAGCGCTTCCTTGATGCAGGCATCGTAATAACCATTCTCAGTCTCCCTCTTCGCCGACGGGAAAGTGAAGAATCTCTTCGCAACAATGGTCTTGATGGAATCAATGATTCTGGTATATTCACCCGACGGTGTATAATCCTTCATCATCTTCTCAAGCTTTCTGACCTCAGCCATCATACCCTTTGTTGAGTCCGTGACTCCGGCACTCGGAGCACCTATGACATCTATCGCACCATAAGGTCCAAACTCCTTCATATATTTGGATATCACGTCATCCAGTGCATTCCAAAGCTTGTTCTTCATCGACTTTATGATAACCGGAAGTTCCTTCTCGAAGTTCTCCATCTTCTTGGCAAAGCCCTCTCGAAGACCATCCGTATTCTTCTTTATCATCTTATATGTAGGCTTGGTGATCTGACCATACTGTATGAGACCGTTCACGGCAAGTTTGATATCCTCACCCTGCTCCTCCTGTAAGAATACAGTGAGCTCTGTGAGCACATTCTTGATATCTTCCTCTGCATTGCCCTCCTTGAACGGAGATCTGAACAATCCCTTATATGCCTGGGAAAACAGATCATTCTCACACATATTCTCTATCTCTTTGATAGGAATATGATAGTCCGCCTCACTTACCACCTTGTAATAGCAGTTTGACTTCTTTATATTCTCGTCACTGTGCTCCATCTTCCAGTTCGTGATGGAATATCCTTCGTTCTCAAAAAATACATCCCTGAGCAGCTTCCTGTCGTTCTCCACATCGTTGTTGCC
>CAVCCL010000194.1:0-4916 GCA_963600665.1 Bifidobacterium catenulatum
GGTATAGCGATACACGGCGCAGATGCTGCAAAGTCTGAGAAGGCAGTGGCAGACTGGGCAAGAAAGTGTGTGGAATAGTAATAGCAGATAAAGATCGAATACACGGTGAGATAGGAGAAAAGCATAGATGAA
Organism: Bifidobacterium catenulatum; assembly: GCA_963600665.1. Classification (GTDB taxonomy): domain Bacteria; phylum Bacillota; class Clostridia; order Lachnospirales; family Lachnospiraceae; genus Coprococcus. Next base: position 133 of record CAVCCL010000194.1, read on the forward strand.
TAAGAAAGATGTAATGATAGTGACCGGAGCGGGACAGATATCCATGGCGCTAGCAAGAAGAATGGGTTATGGCAAAAAGATCGTCATGGGCGATAAGAATATTGATAATGCAAAGAAGATCGCTGAGACGATGAATAATGCTGGATTTGACGTTGAGCCGGTTGAGATGGATCTGTCGTCCAGAGAGTCGATAAAGAAGCTGATCGGAAAGGCACAGGAATATGGAGATATAAAGATGCTTGTAAATGGTGCCGGAGTGTCGCCTAGCCAGGCTCCGATCGAGGCAATCTTAAATGTGGATCTCTACGGAACCGCAGTGCTGCTTGAGGAAGTAGGCAAGGTGATAGCAGAGGGCGGAGTCGGTGTGACAATATCCAGCCAGTCTGGATGGAGGATGCCACAGCTCACGGCTGCCGAGGACGAGGCACTTGCAATCACGCCTACAGAGGAGCTGCTTAAGCTTGATATCCTTCAGCCTGAGAATATCAAAGATACACTTCACGCATATCAGCTTGCAAAGAGGTGCAATGAGAAACGTGTGATGGCTCAGTCGGTTGAGTGGGGCAGACGCGGAGCAAGGATAAATGCCATCGCGCCGGGAATCATCGTCACACCTCTTGCTATAGATGAGTTCAACGGACCGCACGGTGACTTCTACAAGAATATGTTTGCAAAGTGTCCGGCGGGCAGACCGGGAACAGCCGATGAGGTTGCAAATGTAGCAGAGCTGCTCATGAGCGACAAGGGAGCATTTATCACAGGTTCCACATTCCTCATAGACGGTGGTGCAACATCAAGCTATTTCTATGGACCGCTCAGACCATAGATCAGTGAGAGTATGTAATGATAATTTGTAATTGATTACATACCAGGTAGTGATAAAATATAATTATATAAGGATTTGGAAAGAGCATGAAGGAGGTGTGGCAGGTGACATTACAGGAATTTTTCACGGAACATCCCAAGGTTGCACTGGGATTTTCAGGAGGTGTTGATTCATCTTACCTGCTGTATGCAGCAGCAAAATATGGCGCAGATGTAAGACCATATTTTATAAGAACAGAATTTCAACCGGAGTTCGAGCTTGAGGATGCAAGGAGTATTGCGGATCAGGTAGGAGTCAGACTTTATGTTATAGAGCATGACATACTGAGCAGCGAGGCTGTGGCTGAGAACCCAACGGATCGTTGTTATCACTGTAAGTCGGTTCTTTTCGGACTGCTCAAGGAACGGGCTGTCTCCGATGGATATACGACGCTTATAGATGGCACAAATGCTTCGGATGACGCGGGTGACAGACCGGGGATGAGAGCGCTTAAGGAGATGGATGTCAGATCACCACTTCGCGAATGCGGACTTACCAAATCGGACATTAGAAGACTATCAAAGGAGGCAGGCTTGTTTACATATGACAAGCCTGCCTATGCCTGCCTTGCGACGCGTATCCCTGCAGGGACAAGACTTACAGCCGATATGCTTGAGAGAGTTGAATGCGCAGAGGGCGAGCTGTTCAAGATGGGATTTTCTGATTTCAGGGTCAGGGTATACCACGATGCTGCGAGACTGCAGTTCAGGGATGCAGATATGACAGATGCGATCACGCGCAGGGAAGAGATCAGGAGAAGACTGGCTCAATGGTTTGAGATAGTTATGCTGGATCTGAAAGGCAGGGGATAGATATGGAACAGAAGGAAGTGCGTGCACTGCTTGAACAGGTCGCGGCGGGATCCGTAAATGTGGATGATGCCATGTTGAAGCTTAAAGAGGCACCATTTGAAGATATGGAATTTGCAAAGGTGGATCATCACCGCGCACTCAGACAGGGGATCGCCGAGGTGATCTACGGAGCAGGCAAGACGGTGGAGCAGATAGTAAAGATTGCAAATGCCATGTTGGAGCATGGTCAGAGGACAATACTTATAACACGGCTGAGCGAGGTCGCAGCAGGTCAGGTGGGTGAAGCTTTGCCGCTGAAATATGATAAGGTAAGCCGCATCGGAATAGTTGGTGAGGTGCCGGAACCTGATGGTGTAGGAACTATAGTTGTCGCCACCGGCGGAACAAGTGACATACCTGTTGCGGAGGAGGCGGCACAGACTGCGGAGGTACTTGGCAATAAGGTCACCAGATTGTATGACGTGGGTGTGGCTGGATTACACAGGCTGATGGCACATCAGGAAGATATAATGACGGCAAGAGTCATCATAGCAATAGCGGGAATGGAAGGAGCTCTTGCATCGGTCATTGGCGGCCTTGCGGACTGCCCAGTGATCGCGGTGCCGACAAGTGTTGGATATGGGGCAAGCTTTGGCGGATTGTCAGCTCTTTTGTCCATGCTCAATTCCTGTGCAAGCGGAGTGAGCGTGGTGAATATCGACAATGGATTTGGCGCCGGATATCTGGCGAGTATGATAAATCATATGGAGGGAAAAAGATGAAGACATTATATTTAGACTGCAGCATGGGTGCGGCTGGAGACATGCTGACTGCGGCACTGCTGGAGCTTTGTCCGGAGTCTGAGAAATTTGTGGAGAGGCTGAATGGTCTAGGTATTCCGGGAGTTATATATGAGGCAGAGAAGTCGGTGAAGTGTGGTATAACCGGAACCCATATGAAAGTGAGAGTGAACGGAGTTGTGGAGGAGAGCCATGATGAACATGGTGAGTTTGTGCATGATGATGTGTCTGATGGACACAGCCACGAACGAGACAGTCTGCAGCAGCAAGTTAATGATATTAATCATAGGGTTGTTACACATTCCGATGACGACCACCATCATGATCACCATCACCACCACGAACACCACGACATGCACAGCATCAAGCATATAGTGTCTCACTTGGAGATTCCAGAGAAAGTCAGGGAAGATGTGCTTGCCGTGTATGATCTGATAGCCCAGGCGGAGAGTCATGTACATGGCTGCCCGGTTACGGAGATACATTTTCATGAGGTGGGTTCCATGGATGCGGTGGCTGATGTGACCGCTGTGTGTCTGCTCATGAATGAACTGGCACCAGAGCGGATCGTGGCGTCACCGGTCCATGTGGGCAGTGGTCAGGTCAGATGCGCTCATGGCATACTTCCGGTTCCGGCACCGGCTACAGCGTGGCTGTTACAGGAAATACCAACCTACGGAGGTCAGGTGCAGGGAGAATTGTGCACGCCGACAGGGGCGGCACTTCTCAGATATTTTGTGCAGGACTTTGGAAGTCAGCCGCCTATGAGAGTAGCTGGTATCGGCTACGGATGCGGACAGAAGGATTTCGACAGGGCAAACTGTGTCAGGGCTATGCTTGGTGAGACAGACGGCGGTACGGACAGTGTGCTTGAGCTATGCTGCAATCTGGATGACATGACACCGGAGGCAGTTGGATTTGCAATGGATGAACTGTTTGCTGCAGGGGCACTTGATGTATACACAACTCCAGTCGGAATGAAGAAGAACCGCCCAGGTGTACTGCTCACATGTATGTGTAAGGCAGAGCAGAGGGATGAGATGCTTGGATTGATATTTGCCCATACCACAACTCTCGGAGTGCGGGAATCTGTCTGCAACAGGTATACCATGAGCCGAAAAATGAGGGAAGTACAGACAGAGTTTGGACCGGTCCGGGTGAAATGCAGTTCAGGCTGGGGAGTGCACCGTGAAAAGCCGGAGTACGAGGATGTGGCATCGATAGCAAGGAAGCAGAATATGTCAATAGAACAGGTTATGAAAATGATTGAGAGAAAGATGTAGTGGAGCGGATGTGATCGGTCAGGTTGTTAGAGACTGAAGACATGGCACATAGTTATAGCATGGAAGGAGTGTCACTATGGAATTTGCTGAGGTAAAGAAGAATTTTGGATTTGGATGCATGAGACTTCCGATGATGGAGAATGGAACGGATGTGGATATAGCACAGACATCGAAGATGGTCGATACGTTCATCGAGCAGGGATTTAACTATTTTGATACGGCACATGGATATCTGAGCGGCAAGAGTGAGCTTGCACTCAAGGAATGTCTGACGAGCAGGCACAGCAGGGATGAGTACATACTGACTGATAAGCTTACGATGTCGTATTTCAAAAAGCAGGAGGATATACGTCCATTTTTCGAGAGCCAGCTTGAGGCGTGCGGAGTGGATTACTTTGATTTTTATCTGATGCATGCACAGTCGAAGGATATATTTGAATATTTCAAATCCTGCAATGCGTATGAGACAGCACTGGAACTCAAGGCAGAGGGAAAGATAAAGCACTTTGGAATATCATTCCATGACAAGGCGGAGGTCCTTGAGGAGATACTTAAGGAGTATCCACAGATCGAGGTAATACAGATCCAGTTCAATTATGTGGATTATGACGATCCGGCTGTTCAGGGCAGAAAGTGCTATGAGGTCTGCCGCAGATACAACAAGCCTATGATAGTCATGGAGCCTGTTAAGGGTGGCAATCTGGTAAATCTCCCAGAGGATGCAAAGAAGATACTTGAGGATCTGCACGGAGGAAGTGCTGCAAGCTATGCGGTGAGATTTGCAGCCAGCTTTGAGGGGATCGTCATGGTCCTTTCAGGTATGAGCAATATGGAGCAGATGGAGGACAACCTCAGCTACATGAAGGATTTCAAGCCGCTTGATGAGACCGAGATGGCAGCAGTCAGGGCGGTGTCAGATGTGTTCCACTCCAAGCATATGATCCCGTGTACAGCGTGTCGTTACTGCATAGATGGCTGTCCAAAGCATATATCCATTCCTGATCTGTTTGCATGTATGAATGCCAAGACGGTTTTCCATGACTGG
>CAVCCL010000195.1:0-4679 GCA_963600665.1 Bifidobacterium catenulatum
GATGAACACGACATACTCGGTATCGTTCTGGCTGGCCGTCCATACCATCTTGATCCTGAGATCAACCACGGTCTTCCAGAGCTCATAAACTCATACAAGATTGCTGTATTTACCGAGGATTCAGTAGCACACCTTGGCAAGGTTGAGAGACCTCTTATCGTCTCCGACCAGTGGATGTACCACTCAAGACTGTACAAGGCAGCCAACTACGTCAAGACCTGTGACAACTTAGAGCTCATACAGCTCAACTCATTTGGATGCGGTCTGGACGCTGTAACAACTGACTGTGTCAACGATATACTTACCAAGTCAGGCAAGATATACACTGTCCTCAAGATCGATGAGGTCAGCAACCTGGGTGCCGCAAGGATCAGAATAAGATCCCTCATAAGCGCAGTCAACTCAAGACATGAACAGCACTACAAGACATGTCCGTCAAGCAGTGCCATCAACAGAATAGAATTTACCAAGGAGATGAAGAAGGACTATACAGTTCTTGCACCTCAGATGTCTCCTATCCACTTCGATCTTCTTGCTCCTGCATTCAAGTGCATGGGAATCAACATTGAGATCCTGCCGGATGCAACCAAGGAGACAATAGATGTAGGTCTGAAATATGTAAATAACGACGCTTGTTATCCATCTCTGATCGTTGTCGGCCAGATGATGAGCGCCATCACTTCAGGAAAGTACGATGTGAACAAGCTGGCAGTTATCATGAGCCAGACAGGTGGTGGATGCCGTGCAACCAACTATGTAGGATTTATCAGACGTGCCCTCTCCAAGGCAGGCTACGGTCAGATACCTGTAATAGCACTGTCAGCCCAGGGCTTTGAGAAGAACTCCGGTTTCAAGATAAACTACAAGGTCGTAAAGCGTGCAATGCAGGCTCTGATATACGGTGATGTATTCATGAGATGTCTGTACAGAACAAGACCTTACGAGAAAGAAAAAGGTTCGGCAAATGCACTCCATGAGAAATGGAAGAAGGTTTGTCTGGAGAGCCTTACAAAGACCGGAAGCAACGCAGTATTCAAGAAGAATATACAGGGAATCGTACACGACTTCGACACTCTTCCACTCCTTGATGTCAAGAAGCCTAGAGTTGGTATAGTCGGAGAGATCCTTGTAAAGTTCCTGCCATCAGCCAACAACCATCTGGTTGATCTTCTTGAGGCAGAGGGAGCAGAGGCTGTTATGCCTGATCTTCTGGACTTCTTCATGTACTGCTTCTACAACAACAATTACAACTATGAGTTCCTTGGCAAGACCAAGAAGGGAGCCATGGTCAGCAATGCAGTCATAAAGGTTCTGGAATCATTCAGAAAGCCTGCAAGGGAGGCCCTTGAGAAGAGTGAGCGATTCGAGGCTCCTGCTCATATCGAGAAGCTTGCCGAGTACGCAAAACCTATCGTATCCATCGGTAACCAGAACGGTGAGGGATGGTTCCTGACAGGTGAGATGATCGAGCTCATAAAGAGTGGTGCTCCTAACATCGTGTGCGCTCAGCCATTTGCATGTCTGCCTAACCACATCGTGGGCAAGGGTGTTATCAAGCATCTGCGTGAGGCCTACCCTGATGCCAACATCGTGGCTGTCGACTACGATCCGGGTGCATCCGAGGTCAACCAGGTCAACAGAATCAAGCTCATGCTTGCCGCTGCAAACAAGAATATGAATAAATAAATGATATTTATATAATGCCAAAGGCACATCACATACAGAATATTTTCTGCATGTGATGTGCCTTTTTTCACGGTATGAATTACCTAGGTTTAATTATATCTTTTCATGAACCGCTGCTTATCTTTGCTTAGCTGTTCCGCACATGCGATCCTCTCATCATCGGTTATCCGGCTGTCAAACCAGTTGTCGTTGTCATCAGAAAACCATCCCGCAAAGTAATCCGAGCAGCCCTCTGGTATCACTCCATTTCGCTCCCTGAGTTCCTCATGCGCATCACTTACCACCTGTGTCTTCCAGATATCCACAACTGACTGATATTCATCCGGATCGGTGTCATCAATTGTCCTTATATCAAATATCGTGTCCGGCGCCAGACCAGGATCCATCTCAATTATCCCAAATCTGCAATACTGGGCTCTGTTCTCCATGACCTTGAGGCTTCTGTCCGCATAATAATCCCTTCCCAGTATATACACACCACATCCGGTGGCGGGGTCTACCTTAAGCGGAATACATATATCTGTTCTCTGCTCTGTGTTCAGGATGTCCAGAAGCTTTGTGCTCTCCTCCTCCAGCCTGTCCTCATCTCTCTGCGGCTCAGCAACTGAACTGCCTAGAAAAGGATTATTCAGCCTCTTAATCTGAAATAGCTGTTCAACAAGATCGAGACTCTTATCCTTCTTTCTTGGAATAAGGTTTTCCATCTCTGAGGCATTATCCATATGCCCTGTATCCTCACCGCTTCTGACCTGTCTGAATCCCATGTCATAGAATTTGGCGGCTATATCATACATTATTATGGCGTACAGCATCTCGTATGTTATCATCTGTACAATGCCGGGCCTCTGGCAGTCTTCGCACGGAAGGTCTATATCGGACTCATCCAGAGAAACAGGAACCACATCGTCATCTCTAAAACACTCTCTTACTGTTCTGTCAAATAGTTCCCTGTCTTCAACGGCAGCCTTGAGCAGCGCTTTGAGCTTATCATTTGTCTTGCGATTTCCAGCCGCAAGCTCATCTTCCAGTCTGTCAAAACCTCGTCTGATGAGCTGTCTGTTTTTCACTCTGGCCATGGTCTTCCTGTTGCCATACACTACACCGGATTTGTCTTTTTCCATGTTGATCTTCGGCATATTGAGCTTTATTCTGATATATCCCTCCATGAACTCAGGAATATCGATCTCTCCGCGGTCGTATCTCAACTGGAGTCTCCGAAGCTTTATGTAATTTCTTTTATCATCCCCAGCTTCCCGGGTATCGATGTCTTTCTCGTATTCATCCCTTATATATGTGAATATGGCGGACTTTTCTATTTTCTCATCAAAGTCTTTTTTGAGATTTTTGTAGTATTCCCTCTTAAAATCCTTCATCAGTCATCCGCCCCGCCTTCTGCGTGTTTCTTTGCCGCGTAGCTCACCATGCGCTGTGCCCTTTTCATGTAAATGTATGAGTCAGAAAATGTATCCTCAAATCCATATGACGATGCATTTATGCTGCACAGATAGATATTGAGCATTCTCTTTACTACATTTGCAAGATCGATATCCTGCGGAAGTTCATCGGAAAAATATATTTCCCTGAAACGTCTGTATTTCGCGCAGAACACGTCAGGATTCTGGACATCGCAAAGTCCGATAACCTCTGGCATATCTTCCCCAGTTGCCGATTTGCTCCAATCTTCTATTTCCTCTCTTATCTCCTCAGGAAGATCTTCTATTTCCTGATATGAACCGTTGATACGCTCTACATCTTTCTCATAGAGCTTATTTGCCCTGTCAAGCATCTCATCTGTTATCAGGCTTTTTATCTTCTCACCTGAAAGCAGCTCGTATAATGGATCACAATATGCCAGAAGATTGGCACGCTGTACACCACCGCAGTAGAACTCGGTAAACACATCGTCAAATCTCATCTCACCTGATCCAAGCTCCTCTGCCATCATGTATATCTGTTCAAATGTAGGCACCGGCCTTTCAATCAATTCATCATCTTCCAGATAATCCTCTGTCAATATTGCCTTTATTGCAAGATACATAAAATCGCTCAGGTATTCCCGGAGCACATCCGGCATGTGCTCAGAAGTGACCGCCCTGAAACCATTCTCTCTCCACATGTTGTTGGCTGTTCCATATTCTTCTATACGATCTACATTCGCCGCTATGAAGCTATCTATACGTTCCTCGCTGACTACACCATTAACATCTGTAATCTCCGGCAAAAACGATCTGTTTCTGCCACTCATCTCAGCTTCAATGTCGTGCAGCTTTTTCTCAAAGCTGTACTGTCGGAAGCTTAAGTTTCTCATTTTATCTACCATAAACCCCATAAATATTGCTCCTTGTATATTATTTATATTCATTTTCATACTTACATCTGTCCATGTCAAACATATTCTCTGATTTTTCCGGTTAATTACTTACATACCTTATCGCTATTCTCCTTATCGTCATTCTCCTTTTCAGTATGTCTATTTAAATATCTTCCATTTCGGATGTTTCTGATCACCATATCTGCGGCAGCGCTGCTGAGTGTTATCTTGGTAACACCTTCCGACGTGGTATATCGTCCCATGCCTATCTTTTTACCTTTTTTCGTTACGACGCAGTCATACTTCCCTGTTGAACCTTTCTTATTCATCAGATATTTGTCTGACACAAGCCCTGTCACAATGGAATATGTATTTAACATATCCTCCTGTATCACCTCTGCCAGGTCATATATATCAATACACTCTCTTACCTTGAATACAAGTCTGTTGAGAGTGCACCCATATCTGAAATCCATCCTGTCTACATGCCCGGCAGCGTAATAGATTATGTCCGTAATTATACGAAAACGCTCCTTTTCCAACTGTTCCAGCCCAAGCTGATCCGTATTATCGTTCATTATATTCCCCCTTTCATTTTTCAGCATTTGTAAATTAATTAAATTTCTTTCTCCTATACCTCACGGCCTGTATTTTGTAGTCAATTTATTGAGCATATTAATTG
>CAVCCL010000196.1:0-2436 GCA_963600665.1 Bifidobacterium catenulatum
GTACATATACATTTTATAAAAACATTCAAAGATATATGCGGAGATCACGCAACCAGAAATCTTCTCATAAGCATAAGCGTAGTGGGGCTGGCAACGGCAGGCATAACATATTACAATGAACCTTTGTGTGCCTTCTCAGGTATGGGAGAGGGCAATGTGAATACAGTGTTGCTCATACAGCCTATAGCATCATTGATTATAAATGTTCTGACAGGAATACTTGCAGACAAAATGGAACGGAGATATGTGGTGCAGATGGGAATAGCGCTTAGCCTCATATCAGGTATGGCATTTACACTTGGAGTAGGGCATGCAGTTTCATCGGTGTTGCTGGGAATACTCTGGGGCTGCATGAATGGATTTTACTTTTCTGCTGAAGAACTCATAAACCTGATGGTCATGGAGAGTGTAGATATATCGGTCAGAGGAAGGGCGTCAGCCATGTCCACACTGTCATACGGAATAGGAGATCAGCTTGGGATATTTGCAATAAGTCTGGTTGTGGGTTCCCTTGGCATGAGATGGGCAAAACTGGTATTTCTCGTGCCGCCTCTTGTCATAGCGATGGTGGTTCTGAGAAGAAAAGGAATAGAAAAGAGAAGGAAACACGCTTAGCTGTTCAGCGTGTTTCCTTATTTTTATGTTCAGCATTCAGCTTGCGGATGCTGGATTTGATCTTTCTGTATTTGAATAGTGGATACACTGCAAATGTCCACAGGGCATACACTGCGACAAGAACAGGCAGGCCTATCAGATTTCGGAGATTATTTGCGTGCCATACCGCCATGCTCAGGTATGCGACCAATATGCACAGGGCAACATCTGTGATGAGATGTAGCTTCTGATTCACGATATACATAGGATGATAACGGTCGTCAGGTGGCTGGATGTCCGATGTGGACAGACCCTGTTCAAATTGACACAAATTATAGTTATATATTCCTCTGGCAATTGCAAGCTCAGATATGCTGCCGGCGTACAGGTTGTGTCTGAACAGCGTTGCTACCTCGTAATTATCAGAGTCAGGATTGCCGGCGTAGAATGAGAATTCGGCCATTTTCTGATAATGGGATCTCGCACGGAGAAGTATAAGTATGTTCAGAACACCGTTCAGCAAAATAAGTATCATTGTGACGGAATAGAGCATTGAAGCATTTGGCATTCTGAAATACTCCAGGTCAGGATTCACAAGCTGAAGGATCTCGGCGATCACACCTATGGATGAAAGTGTAACAATGAAAGCGGTGAGAGTAGCCCAACTGTATTTGGACGAATCCGCTACCTGATCATATATATGCCGGATGCAATCCTCACTGTAGTTTGTGAGCTTGTTGTAGCTGGTGTGTCTGAAAGAGTTTAGTCTGGAATCGTAATCCCATGAGCACATGCGCGCCACTCCGAATCTGGATGCGGGAACATGACCTGGCAGATTCGAGGAGAAGAAAGCATCATACCTTTTGTAGGTAATATGGTCATGAACCATGCTGTCGATAAGCATAACTCCACCAAATGATAAACTGACGAGAGCCACCAGCAGAGGAAAGCTGTTAAATACAAAGGATACAACAATATACAGAATACTCACCATGCAGAACAAGGTGATAATGACTCGTCTCCCCTGTTGTATATCATTAAAAGATCTCGAACAGTTCTGAAAATGATTATATGTAATGCTGTAGGTGTTGCTGTTCTCATCAAGTACGGAATGTTCAAGTATCAGGCTTAGCTCCGAATACTTCTTATGCAATGAGAATGGAATAAATCTCAAAGCTGTCAAAATGATTGATGCACACAGCATGACAATACTGAACAGCGTCCCCTTCGTGCTTGTCGCCTCATAGGAACTGATCCAGGTAGAAGAGAAGATCGTTGCAAGCATCTGCACAGAGTAGAGGACTATCAGCGTATATGTTGCAAATGCCTGTAGTTTGTCAACCCTCCTGGCATCATTCATTAGCTTCTGAAAATGTGGGTTGTTCAGATCAGTCACGGGATGTGCGACCTTAGGCTCTTTGATATTTCTTGTTATTGCAACCTCCGATGCATATGCAGGGAAATTCACATCATCAAAAAGCGCATACAAAAGGATCGTAGCAAGGTATTCTGATGGTGAGGTGCATTTGAACAAAGAGCAATAATGTGTAAGCTGGTTGTCTGTTGACAGGACATTGCTCAGATATGACTGCAATGAAACTATAAAATCAGAGTCCAGTGCGCCTCTTGTTTCTATAAGATTGTCAAGATGAGCGCACAGCTTGTCGTAATCTATCGCATTCAGCAGAGCTCTTATAGGAAGAGGCTGCTCGTTTCCGGAAAAGTTCTTATTTGCCAGGTTGGAAAAGAAAACACTCAGCTTCGTGCCTGTAGGATAGCTCTCGTCAGGATGGATGAGATAATACAGAGGTTTCTGGGCTGAATCAGCATCCTTCTTAAGTC
>CAVCCL010000197.1:0-47764 GCA_963600665.1 Bifidobacterium catenulatum
AGGATGGACAGTATGTAAATTGTGAATGGAGGAGGGTCGATTCACAGAGTGTAGCACTTACAGTTTCTATTGGCGGAATGTCAGATAGATATATCGTAGCATATTCATCACTTGATACGGCACCTGAGTTGACATTTACAGGTAATATTGCTGAGATATCCAAAGACTTTGCAGATGATAGTTATGAAAGAGCTGTTTATAAAGTTACTGTACCGCAGACAGGAGAGTATGCATCGTCACGTACAGGATATACTTCAAATACTCTTTATAATGCAGATGGAACTGAGGTATCAAGAAATGAAAATAGTAGATATTCTCTAAAAAAAGGAGAAGTATATTACTTATGTGTTTCATTTTATAGAGATATGACAGTCAAATTTGGCGTTGCCTATGATGGAACATGGGAGACAACAAAGAAGGCTACTTGTACCGAAACTGGAATAATGAGAAGAAAGAATCTTATTACCGGTGAATATGAGGAGAAGAGTATTCCAAAGATTGATCATAAATATACAAAATGGGTAGTGACAGTTCCAGCCACCACAAAGGCAGCAGGCAAGAAAGAACTTGTCTGTGAGATGTGCAAATTGGAGTATGGTAAAACACAGACCATAGCTAAGCTTAAGACAGTTACATTGAATACCAAATCATTTGATTACGATGGAAAGGAAAAGAAGCCATCAGTCACCGTGAAGGATGATAAGGGAAAGACAGTAAACAATAGCAATTATACAGTGACCTACAAGAACAACAAGTCAGTAGGCAAGGCAAATGTTACTGTTACATTCAAGGGTGATTACAGCGGCAAGGTCGATCTGACATTTACGATCCGTCCGGCTGCCACAAGTATCAAGACTGTACAGAACACTGCAAATGGAGTTAAGCTCACATGGACTAAGTCAAATGGAGCTGGTGGATATATCGTATACAGAAAGGCTGGAAAGGGAAAGTACAGCAAGCTGGCCAATATAAGCAAAAACACAATACTGAGCTATACAGATAAGTCAGCTAAAAATGGAACGGTATACACATATAAGGTTGTTGCGTGCAAGACAGCAGGCAAGACAAGTTACAATGCGGCTGACAGCAATCAGAAAACCATCATGAGAATCACTTCGTCAAAGGTTACTAAGACCACAAACAAGGCAGGAAAGAAGATGAATGTTAAGTGGTCGGTAAATTCCAAGGCAGGAGGATATCAGATACAGTATTCTGTAAAGAGTAATTTTGCCAAGGCAAAGATTGTAAAAGTGACTGGAGCTAAAAAGTCCAATGTCACAATAGCAAAATTGGCCAAGAAGAAATATTATGTGAGAGTCAGAAGTTTCAAGAAGGTAGGAAAAACAACTTACTATTCTGCATGGAGCAAAAAGACAAATATTTCTATTAAGAAGTAATGTGCAACATACAACGTAAATAACAGGTATCCACCGCACAGGGCATTCATACTCTGTGTGGTGGATATTTTATTTTTGGGGTGTTACTAAGGTTGCAAGGCTAATAACCAGGTGTTACTATATGATCAGGAGTTTATAAAATCAGGAATTATGGATATTCAGGATCAGGAGGGACATATGAAAAAGCTAGGAAAAACTATGGCTGTGCTGCTGTCGCTTGTGATGATGGGAACGATGCCGGGAGTGGTATCGCCTGTTACAGCGTACGGTGCGCAGACCAGTGAGAGTGAAGATACTGCGACGCTTGCAGCGGCCAGCGGATTGGGAGTTGAAAGTCACACACAGGAGGAAATAATAAATCACATCAAGGACAGTGGGGCACTCATCACAGATGATACAGTGTACAAGACGGATTATTCGGCTGAACAGCCTTATAGTGCAGGCGTGCTGGACGAGTCGACACTCAACAGCGGTATCGCGATGCTCAACAATATCAGATACATAGCCGGACTTAATTACGATGTGGCTCTTGACGATAGTTTCAATGAGGAGTGTCAGGCGGGTGCCCTGATAAACAAGATAAATGGAATGATCTCCCATTATCCAGATCAGCCTTCAGGCATGAGTGATGAGATGTATCAGCTTGCATACAAGGGCTGCAATGAGAGCAACATAGCCTGGGGCTTTTCCACACTGAACAAATGTATAGTTTTTGGATGGATGAGTGATGACGATGATGGAAATATAAGCAGCGTGGGACATAGAGCCTGGTGTCTGAATCCGACCATGGGCAAGACCGGATTTGGAGTGGTCGACAATTATTACAACATGCATTCATTTGACAGGAGCTATACTTCATCGGTCAAGAACATCTCATGGCCGGCGCAGAACATGCCTTTGGAATATTTTGACAAGAATATGCCGTGGAGTGTATTTACCGGGTCCAGCGAGACTGCAAGTGATGTCAAGGTGACGCTGACAAGACAGAGTGACGGTAAGGTATGGAATTTCTCTCAGGACAGTGCGGATGGATATTTTAATTGCACTAACTATATTCAGAGTGGAACCATCGTGTTCAGACCAAGTGATATAACGGGATACAATGACGGTGATGTGTTCACGGTTTCCGTGACTGGAGTTAAGACACCTCTCTCGTATACGGTTTCCTTCTTCTCACTGGGAAGTGAGCTGGGACATGTGCATTCATTTGGAAAAAGCAATTTTGTCGTGACAAGTGCAGATATTGATGCGATGACCCTTGAAGGTACTATGGCATGCGACAGTTGTGGTCAGAAATTCTATTCAACTGAAGGAACTATTACAAATCTCCTCACCAGCAATGTAACTTGTGATTTCAAAGGATATATACAGTTTGATTTTACTGCAAAATTATATGGATCGAATTGGCAGGGCACGAATTATTACTATATAAATGGCCTTCCGCATAAGTATGGTGATGTAGAATTCACATGGGATGGTACGGATTGCACTGCTGATGCCAAGTGCTCCAGATGCGGTGATGTAGTCAGCGAGAAATGTACGGTGACCAGTAAAACAACTGCCACATGTACGGCGGATGGCGTGACAATCTATACTGCCGAATATGATGGCAAGACAGACACAAAGACGGTGGACACCCCTGCCACAGGCCATTCATTTACAGATTATGTGACCGATAACAATGCGACATGTCAGAAGGATGGAACAAAGACCGCGGAGTGTGAAAATGGTTGCGGAACGACAGATACGATAGCAGACGAGGGAAGCAAGGTATCCCACAAGTTTACTAATTATGTACCGAATGGAGATGCTAATTGCACACAGGCGGGCACAAAGACGGCGGAGTGCGATTATGGCTGTGGCACGACAGATACAATAGAGAATGCAGATGAGGGAAGCAAGCTAGATCACAAGTTCACCAAGTATGTATCAAATGGAGATGCAACCTGTCAGGCGGACGGCACAAAGACTGCCAAGTGCGATTACGGTTGTGGCGAAGAAGATACGGTTACCGATGAAGGCAGCAAATTAGATCACAGGTTTACCAAGTATGTATCAAATGGAGATGCAACCTGTCAGGCAGACGGAACAAAGACCGCGGAGTGTGATTACGGTTGCGGAACGACAGACACGATAGCAGATGAGGGAAGCAAGGTATCTCATAAGTATACCAAGTATGTATCGAATGGAGATGCAACCTGTACGGCGGACGGAACAAAGACCGCGAAGTGTGATTATGGCTGCGGCGAGACAGACACTATAGCAGACAAGGGAAGTAAGTTAGATCACAAGTTTACGAAGTATGTATCAAATAATGACGCAACCTGCACAGTGGATGGAACAAAGACTGCGAAGTGTGATTACGGCTGTGGCGAGACGGACACGATAGCAGACAAGGGAAGCAAGTTAGATCACAAGTTTACGAAGTATGTATCAAATAATGATGCAACCTGTACGGCAGACGGAACAAAGACCGCGAAGTGTAATTACGGTTGTGGCGAAGAAGATACGATAACAGAAGAGGGAAGCAAGTTAGATCACAAGTTTACGAAGTATACACCAAACAACGATGCAACCTGCAAGAATGTTGGAACAAAGACCGCGGAGTGCGACTATGGCTGTGGCACATTAGATACAGTAGATAATGCGGATGATCCACAGAAGGAGCACACCTTCACCAACTATATAACAGACAATAATGCAACCTGTCAGGCGGACGGAACAAAGACGGCCGAGTGTGATTACGGTTGTGGAACGACAGACACGATAGCAGATGAGGGAAGCAAGGTATCTCATAAGTATACCAAGTATGTATCAAATGGAGATGCAACCTGCACAGCGGACGGAACAAAGACTGCAGAGTGCGATTACGGCTGTGGCGAGACAGACACAATAGCAGACAAGGGAAGTAAGTTAGATCACAAGTATACCAAGTATGTATCAAATGGAGATGCAACCTGTACGGCAGACGGAACAAAGACCGCGAAGTGTGATTACGGTTGTGGCGAAGAAGATACGATAACAGATGAGGGAAGCAAGTTAGATCATAAGTTTACCAAGTATACACCAAACAACGATGCAACCTGCAAGAACGTTGGAACAAAGACAGCCGAGTGTGACTATGGATGTGGCACAACAGAGACAGTAGAAAATGTGGATGATCCACGGAGGGAGCACACCGCTGGTAAGTGGGAAGTCAGCACAAAGGCCACGGACAAGGCAGATGGAATTCTGGTAGATAAGTGTACAGAGTGTGGACAGATTATAGACAGCAAGAGAGTCCCTCAGATAGAAAATGTCAAACTGGCATATACAAGCTGTACATATGATGGCACTGCTAAGAAGCCGGGAGTTACCGTATACGATGTTGATGGCAATACCCTGAAAAAGACAGATTATACTGTCAGCTACAAGAACAATAAGGCTTCAGGTGCAGCCAGTGTAACAGTGACATTCAAGGGCAATTATGCCGGAAATATCACAGCTACATTTGCAATAAATCCTAAAGCAGTTTCTATCAAAACAGCCGAAAATACGGCAAAGGGAGTCAAGCTCACTTGGAACCGGGCTGCAAATGGCACAGGATATGTAGTGTACAGAAGTGTAAATGGAAGCGCTTACAAGAAATACAAAACAATAAACAGCTTGTCTACTACATCTATGGTGGACAGCGGAGCAAAGAAGAGCGGCACTAAGTATGCATACAAGATATTTGTATACAGGACGGCTAACGGAAAAGTATATAATTCTTCCGCAAGCGCAGAAAAGGTGACATATTACATGGCAGCGCCGGCGTGGAAATCTTTGAAGAATTCCTCAGCCAGAGCAATGACCGTAAAGTATGGTAAGACCTCCGGTGCCACCGGATACCAGATACAGTATGCTACTGCCAAGACTTTTAAGGGTGCCAAGATCTTGAATATAGCCGGTGCAAAGAATGTGTCAAAGACAGTGAAACGTCTTGCTAAGAACAAGAGATATTATGTGCGTGTAAGGTCGTACAGAAAGTCCGGCAAAGTTACATACTATTCGGCGTGGAGCACGTCAAAGAACGTTGTTATAAAGAAGTAGAATAGTAAATTATTTGCACATATAGCGATTGACAAACCACAAATACTTGCTATACTAATGGATAGATGGGTTCAGAAATGGCTTATACAGGCGGTTTTCTGGATCATATAAGATAAAAACGATGACAGAGACAGTACGGAGTCTGCGAGATCAGCAGCGAGCCGGGGGCGGTGTGAGCCCGGTGACAGTAGAGACTTTCGGAATATCACTCTGGAGTTGCAGACCAAAAGAGATTTACTCGAGTAGGCTCTGACGTATTTCCTGCGTTAAAGGGAGCGCATATGTTAGTATGTAAGTAATAGGTGGTATAACGAACTCAAAGCCCTTCGTCCTGATTACGACGAAGGGCTTTTTTATATTTATCAAGAAAGGAAAGACGACATGTACGACAAGGTTTCGACTAAACTGGAATTCGTGAACAGAGAGCAGAAGGTATTGGACTTCTGGAAAGAAAATCAGGTATTTGAGAAGAGTGTTGAAGAGACAAAGGATCTGCCAACATACACATTCTATGATGGCCCTCCAACAGCAAATGGTAAGCCACATATCGGACACGTTCTCACACGTGTAATCAAGGATATGATCCCTAGATATCAGACAATGAAGGGACATAACGTAGTTAGAAAGGCCGGATGGGATACACACGGTCTGCCTGTTGAGCTCGAGGTTGAAAAGCTTCTGGGAATCGACGGCAAGGAGCAGATAGAGGAGTACGGACTGGAGCCATTTATCCAGAAATGTAAGGAGTCCGTATGGAAATACAAAGGCATGTGGGAAGAGTTCTCAGGCAAGGTTGGTTTCTGGGCTGATATGGACAACCCATATGTAACATACCATGATGATTTCATCGAGTCAGAGTGGTGGGCACTGAAGAAGATCTGGGATCAGGGACTTCTGTACAAGGGCTTCAAGATCGTGCCTTACTGCCCAAGATGTGGAACACCTCTTTCAAGCCATGAGGTGGCACAGGGATACAAGACAGTCAAGGAGCGCTCAGCAGTAGTAAGATTCAAGGTTATCGGAGAGGACGCATATTTCCTCGCATGGACAACAACACCTTGGACACTCCCTTCAAACGTAGCACTCTGTGTAAATCCAAATGAGACATACGTTAAGGTTAAGGCAGCAGACGGCTACACATATTACCTTGCACAGGCACTTGCAGACAAGGTTCTCGGCGGTCTTGCAAAGGAAGCTACAGACGATCAGGCAGCAGTTCCTGCGTACGAGGTTCTTGAGACATATGTTGGTAAGGATCTTGAGTACAAGGAGTATGAGCCACTCTATGAGTGTGTAAAGCCTGTATGTGAGAAGCAGCACAAGAAGGGTCACTTCATCACATGTGACACTTATGTAACTATGACAGATGGTACAGGTATCGTTCATATCGCACCTGCATTTGGTGAGGACGATGCAAATGTCGGAAGAAACTACGATCTTCCATTTGTACAGTTTGTAGATGGCAAGGGTGATCTCACTGAGGAGACTCCATTTGCCGGAATGTTTGTAAAGGATGCAGACCCTGAGGTACTTAAGGATCTGGACGCAAGAGGACTTCTCTTCGATGCTCCTAAGTTCGAGCATGAGTATCCACACTGCTGGAGATGTGACACACCACTTATCTACTACGCAAGAGATACTTGGTTCATCAAGATGACAGCAGTCAGAGACAAGCTGGTTAAGAACAATGACACTGTAAACTGGATCCCTGAGAGCATCGGTAAGGGACGTTTCGGCGACTGGCTGAAGAACGTTCAGGACTGGGGACTTTCAAGAAACCGTTACTGGGGTACTCCACTGAATATCTGGGAGTGTGAGTGCGGATGCAGACATGCCATCGGATCAAAGGAAGAGCTCCGTTCAATGAGCGACAACTGCCCTGAGAACATCGAGCTTCACCGTCCGTTCATCGACGCTGTAACCATCAAGTGTCCTGAGTGTGGCAAGCAGATGCACAGAGTTACAGAGGTTATCGACTGCTGGTTCGATTCAGGATCTATGCCATTTGCACAGTGGCACTATCCATTTGAGAATCAGGATATATTTGAGAAGCACTTCCCTGCTGATTTCATCAGTGAGGCTGTTGACCAGACAAGAGGATGGTTCTACTCACTTATGGCTATATCAACACTGCTGTTCGACAAGGCTCCGTTCAAGAACGTAATCGTTCTCGGACATGTCCAGGATAAGGATGGACAGAAGATGAGTAAGTCCAAGGGAAATGCGGTAGATCCTATGGAGGCTCTGAACAAGTACGGTGCAGATGCCATCAGATGGTACTTCTACAGCAACTCAGCACCATGGCTTCCTAACAGATTCCATGAGGATGCAGTTGTTGAGTGTCAGAGAAAGTTCATGGGTACACTGTGGAACACATATGCGTTCTATGTACTCTATGCAAATATAGACAATTTCAATCCACTTGAGCATGAGCTGGAGTACGATAAGCTGTCACTTATGGATAAGTGGCTCCTGTCCAAGCTGAACTCAACAGTCAAGGCAGTTGACGCAAACCTTGGTGCATACAAGATTCCTGAGACAACAAGAGTTCTTGAGGAGTTCGTGGATGACATGAGTAACTGGTATGTCCGTCGTGGACGTGAGAGATACTGGGCAAAGGGCATGGAGCAGGACAAGGTAAATGCTTACATGACTCTGTACACAGCACTTGTGACAATAGCACAGACTGTAGCTCCTATGCTTCCATTCATGGCAGAGGATATTTACCAGAATCTGGTTAGAAATATAGACAATGATGCACCTCTCTCAGTTCATCTGTGCTCATTCCCAGAGGTGGATGAGAAGATGATCGATCCAGAGCTTGAGGCAGCTATGGATGAGATCCTGAAGATCGTTGTTCTGGGACGTGCAGCAAGAAATACAGCAAATATCAAGAACAGACAGCCTATCGGCAAGATGTATGTCAAGGCTGACAAGAAACTTGAAGGCGAGGAGAAGGCTATCATCGAGGATGAGCTGAACGTGAAGAGCGTTGAGTTCGACGATGATGTAAGCGCATATACAACATACAGCTTCAAGCCACAGCTTCGTACAGTCGGACCTAAGTACGGCAAGCACCTTGGCAAGATCAAGGAGCATCTGTCAGCTCTGGATGGCAACGCAGCCATGGCAGAACTCAAGGCAGAGGGCGCTCTGAAGTTTGAGGCAGACGGAGAGGAGATCGTTCTCACAGAGGCTGATCTTCTGATCGACATGGCTCAGATGGAAGGCTTTGTATCCGAGGCAGACGGCGGCGTGACGGTAGTCATCGACACCAAGTTGTCAGAGGAGCTTCTTGAGGAAGGATTTGTCCGTGAGATAGTATCCAAGGTTCAGACTATGAGAAAAGAGGCTGGATTCGAGGTTATGGACAAGATCACTGTATACGCTGACGGAAGCCAGAAGGCAAATGACATCATCTCAGCAAATGCAGATGCTATCATCGGCGATGTTATGGCAACCGAGATCGTAACCGGCTCAGTTGATGGATACACCAAGGAGTGGAACATCAACGGCGAGAAGGTAACTCTTGGAGTGAAGAAGAACTAAATAGCAATTTTTCCCTTGAAGGGTTTCGAAGGATACATGACACTGGGAATCCGCAGCTTTGGTTTGCGGAATTCCCTGTGGCGTGTATCTTTTTTTGTTGTAGGTATTGGGTGTAACTTGTTGTTTCGCGGTCGCTTTGAGGTTTTGGCGTGATTCGAGATTGCTTTTTGCCTAGTGGTTGAGGGCTTTATGTCTGGTCTGACCGCAGGTTTGTATCTTTTCCTCGTTATAATTATATTTTGTGCATAAAATTATCGCTAAATTGAGAAAAACAGCTATAAAGATACAAACTTTTGGAGAATTGTATCTTTTAGATGATTTCATGTGGTTTTGCGATAATTTTGTAAGCTTTTCAGAAATAATAGTGTATATAGAGAAAATTACATGCAAGGGGAAATTATATGCAAGGGGAAATTACATGCAGGGGAAATTACATACAAGGGAAATTTGTACAAAGGGAATTCTTGTGTAACACAAATTGAGGGATGGCAAGCTGGATGAGATATTGCCAGGGAAATTTATTAAAATGGAACTGAAGTCAAATTAAAAGAGCGATAAGAATTGCCAATATAAAGGAATTACGATTTATTAAGTTTGTGTATGTAGAGTGGTGGGAGTATATTATTTTATGAAGAAATTTTACACAGGGCTGCCAGAGCCACGCACAGATGGAAGCAAGCTGAAGTGCGGGAAGATGAACGTGTCTGCATATACAGCCACAGGCGTCACAGTATAGAAGCAGCCCGTCCGTAAATTGAAGGAGACAAAAGATGATAGCAATTTTTATCGCACCATTTTACATAGCGTTAAATATATATTTGTTCTGGAGAATAAAGGGCTGGGTACAGGCATATTTTCCGAAACTCAAAGGTAAGAAGGGCTGGATAGTCCCGATAGTGTTATATGCATTTCTGGCGTCGGCACTGGTGATCGCGTTCTTCCTGCCACAGGGAAGTTTCAGACGAGGCATGAAGCTGGTGGGAAATTACTGGCTGGGCGTTCTGCTGTATATGATATTTTTCATAGTGATAGCTGAGCTTGGAAGATTCCTTCTGCTCCATGTATTCAGAGTTAGCAAAGAAAAACTATGCGTGCCGAGGGTCCACAGAATAGTGGGATGCGTGTGCGCAACGCTCATTATATGCATATCCATCTGGGGAGTAGTAAATGCGAGACTTGTGCGGGTGACACCTTATGACGTGACTATCAACAAGGAAGTCCAGGACGAGAATGGTCAGAAAATGGATTCCATGAAGATAGTGCTGGTTGCGGATCTCCATCTTGGATACAACATTGGCACAAGACAGGTTCAGAGAATAGTAAATTCCATAAATAAGCAGGATGCAGATCTTGTGTTGATAGCTGGCGATATATTTGATAATGAGTGGGAAGCCGTTGACCAGCCAGAGAAGCTTGAGGAAATACTCCGGGGAATCAAGTCGAAGTATGGTGTGTATGCATGCTATGGCAACCACGATATACAGGAGCAGGTGCTTGCCGGATTTACATTTGGCGGGAAACAGGAGAAGACCAGCAGCCCGGAGATGGACGAGTTTATGGAGAAAGCGGGAATTAAACTTCTTCGTGACGAGGGTGTGCTGATCAACGATTCCATATATATCTATGGACGCCGCGATGCCCACAGACCGGGAAACGGAGTCACTGACAGAGTATCGGCAGATGAGATAACGAAAGATGTGGACAAGTCCAAAGTTATCATAGTTCTCGATCACGAACCCAAGGAGCTGGAGGAGCTGTCGTCGGCAGGTGTGGATATGGACCTGTGTGGACACACCCATGATGGACAGATGTTCCCAGGCAACATACTTGTGGCGATGATGTGGGAAAATTCTTGCGGTTACTTGAATGTTGACGGAATGCACAACATAGTGACTTCCGGAGTTGGGGTGTTTGGACCGGATATGAGAGTTGGAACCAAGGCAGAGATATGTCCGATAACGGTGCATTTTCAAGAATAGTATGTAAAAGGTGGTCGGAAGTGACAATATGTAACGATGGTCTAAATTTATATTCAATCTGCTTCTTTGTTATAGCGGCTATTGTAAATTAAAAATATCCCCCCAGATTAATTTATTGTATTCGAGAAACAATCAAGGCTGTACCAATATTAATTTAGTACAGCCCTGATTATTTTACTTATATTCTGTTTTGGTTTCTCCACAACCAGTACAGTAATATACGGTTCCAATTACTACATCTTCTTCGTGGCACGAGCCATCACAATTATAAACTTCCACGAGATCCGGGGAGCCATCTGGTTTAGTAAATCCAACATCTACCCATGACGTTCCTGTTTCCTTTTGATGCTGACTCATTCCCTCTTTCGTTATATCAGCTCCACACGTATTACAAAAGATATGATTTGACGTTATATCATGGTCTTTAGCCCATTTGTGCACATGTTGTGTATCAGCCGTCTTCGTACTCCTCTTACCATTCTTATCAAAATAGTAAGTCTTGCCATCTATCTTACAGGAAGTGTTCTTCATAAGACTCCATTTTTTAGTACCGTGATTGTATTTGTAAAGTTTCTGAGACTTTTTAACATACCTTTTTGAGACGATTCCACCCTTTTCAAGAAAATAAACATTTCCCTTGGAATCCTTCACAGTGGTCTGTTTTCTGACAAGAACTCCGCCTTTGCCGACATAATGAAGTTTTTTGTCGGACAGGGTTATAACCGTTTTGTCAAGTCTTACGAATTTCTTCTTTGATGCCACGAATTTGCTGATGTATGTCTTTGAGCCCTTCTTTGTCTGCTTGTACTGAACTTTGTAGGTGCTTCCGAGCTTAACCTTGAGGTTGCTGTTCACTGCCACCCAGCCGGATTTCTTTACCTTGCTTCCATTTTTGTAGCAATAGTAATAACCATTTGATGATTTTCTGAGACCATTTTTTGCCTGTGCTGCCTGTGCGCTGCCCATAGGGATGATCGATACGATCATTGTCAGAGCAATTACAAATGTCAGAATACGTTTAAATACCTTTGATGAATGTGAACCCATTTCATTCCCTCCCTTAGAAAATAAAAATATGTCGTCATGCGTATGCGAGATGACTTCGCACATCTAAGCATACTATATCATAACATGATTTAATTATAGCAATAGTGCCCGGCTAAGCCAAGCGGGAAAATATAAGTGATCCACAAAATCAATCACCGCATAATATTTCGTCAACCACCCACATAACTTAATTAATAAAGGAAAACGACCATAACACCACAATACCCTAGACTTTACAGCAAAAATACAGTAAATTTACGGGTATATAAACTGGTTCGGAGCAAACTCTGGGGAGCGCCGGATCGGATAATATGATAACTTGAAAAAAGAGGGAGGCGATTGTATGGAAAAGTTAAGTGAGATCGTGTCGGCGGTGGACGGATTCGTGTGGGGACCGGTCATGCTGGTGCTCCTTGTTGGAACGGGAATTTTCCTGACGATCAGGACCGGATTTCTGACATGGAGGAATCTCGGATATGCGCTGAAGAGCACGCTTAGCAAGGAGGCAAGGACAAAGAGCAGAGGAACCGGAGATGTATCGCCATTTTCAGCGCTGACAACGGCACTTGCGGCAACCATCGGAACGGGAAATATCGTTGGTGTTGCGACGGCCATGGTATCGGGAGGTCCGGGAGCCCTCGTGTGGATGTGGATATCGGCGGCATTTGGACTGACGTCTAAGTTCTCAGAGTGCATGCTTGCCATAAAATACCGCGAGGTGAATGCCAAGGGCGAGATGAGTGGCGGCCCTATGTATACCATGAAGAAGGCATTCAAGAATAAGAAAGTTGGCGCAACGCTGGGCTGGCTGTTCGCATTGTTTGCGGTCATAGCATCATTTGGAATTGGAAATATGACACAGGCAAATTCCATATCAGAGTCTCTCAGCAGCACGTTTAGCGTGCCTACATATGTGACAGGAATCATACTCACGGTATTTGCCCTTCTTATAATAGTTGGAGGAATCAAGACAATATCAAAGGTGTCATCGGTGGTGGTTCCGCTCATGGCAATATTCTATGTAGTTGCAGGCCTTATCGTGATCATAGTGAACATCCACAATGTTCCGGCCGGAGTTGCCATGATATTCAAGATGGCATTCTCAGCGAAGGCTGTGGGCGGCGGACTGTGTGGATCGATCACTGCGGCGATGATGAACGCCATGAGATACGGTGTGGCCAGAGGAGTTTTCTCAAATGAAGCCGGTATGGGTTCAGCGGCCATCACAGCGGCAGCGGCTACCACAGACAATCCTGTCCGTCAGGGTTATATCAACATGACCGGTACATTCTGGGATACGATAGTAGTGTGTACCATCACAGGACTTTGTATCGCATCTTCGGGCGTACTTGGAATCACGGAGAACAGCACAAAGGGAAGCTATCAGGTGAATGGAACTTCGATCACGGTGGAGGCCACGGATTCGGACAACAAGACAACGACTACAGATTATACATTTGAATTTACAGACGACCAGCTCATTCTCACCGATGCGTCAAATTCTGCAAACATCTTGGCACTCTCGGCTGTTCCGGCAGATGAACTCAACCAGAACGATGACGCAAAGCTTGCCGATGACCTTGCAGTGACGGAGAGCAAGGCTGAGGTAGGAGAACTTACCGGTACGTGGTCAGATGCAGCCGGAAATCATTATACATTTGCCGGTGAAGGAACATTTGCATGCTCAACTGTCATCAAGGGAGCAGCGCTCACGATCCTGTCGTTTGGCTCGGCTCTGGGAAAGGTTGGCGGATGGCTTGTCACCATAGGAATAGTGCTCTTTGCATTTTCAACTATCCTGGGATGGGAGTACCACGGCGAGAAGGCATTTGAGTATCTGCTCAAATCTCACAAATACAATATGATATACAGAATCGTGTTCTCGCTCGTTGTATACATAGGAGCAACGATATCTCTGGATCTTGTATGGAACTTCTCAGATATAGCGAATGCCCTCATGGCGATTCCGAACCTTATCTGCATGCTGGCATTAAGCGGTGAGATCGCAAAGGACATCAGGGAATTCCAGGCGGTTATCAAAGCGGAGAAGGCTGAGAAAGCAGCAGAGTAGGATATGGATAGAAAATGTAAGTCCATGTTATATAATGAATGAAAAGAAAAAGGAAAGCTGTCAAGGTTGACGGCCTTCCTTTTTGTGTGATACAGAATTAACTTTCAAGTTTTATATTAAGATTATTGATCTGTTCTTTTAATTTGTTGATCTCATCGATAAGAGCAGATTGTTCATTCTTCTGTTTAGCTATAATCTTTTCCTGTTCAGCGATAGTGTTCTCCTGCTCGGCAATCTCAGCGTCTTTTTCTACAATCTGTTTCTTCATATCGTCGATCATAAATTGGATCGTATTCTGGTCAAGTATTCTTAAAGCTTCAGAAAACATATTAAGCACCTCCTCCGGGTTCTCAAGGTACCTGGCCATATCTCTATATATAGGTTCGACCCATGGGTATTCATTGATCACCGATTGTAATTCATCGATGTTGTCGATGGACAGAAGAGAAAGCCAGCCGTTGAGAGTTGTATGTTCATGTTTTCTTTCAGAATAATAGTATTTTTTAAACACGTCAAGCGGAATAAGATAATATTTTTGAAGCAATTTGATGTCTATTTCAGAGTCAAATCTGGTTTCTCCAAAGTGTACAAAATGTTCTCTGAGATCGTCAGATTTCATGACGGAAGGGCTGTCCTCGAATATGATGATAGTATATACATTTTTCAGACTGCTGTAAGAGAAGGTTTTGTTGTCATTGTCTGCCTGCCCTTTGACGCGGCTGTACTGTCTGAGAAGAAGATCAGCGGAATAACACGACATTCTTTCTCCGGGAAAGTAGTAGGACATTTTTTGAATTTCAACGTTGGCGATGGAGCCGTCATGAAGTTCAACCAGAATGTCCATGATAAGCAGTGCTGTTCCGTGAAGCAAATGTTCTTCGTTTGACAAAACACATTTGACAGTGACAGGTACTCCAATGATGCTGCTTATAAAACTGGAAAGCCGTTCAGGGTATATATCCGGGTTAAATATCTTTTTAAAGATTGGATCGTATGTTAATGGAAGGGTGCTTTTGCCAGACATAAAATCTATCAGTCTCTTCTTTAAGTCTGGAGTTAGAGTATTAAATTGTGGATAGGTGCGAAATTTATTAAAAGTGTCAGTATGACTGGCCTCCGGAAAAATCTCTCGAATATTTGTATGTGATATGGTCATAGTTTCTCCTTTGTGTAGATTGAAAGGGTTTTCAGAGTTATATAAACACCAGGTAGATCACATAAATGACTGGCCAGTCGATAATGAAATCGGTGTGTTGAAACGGACTATATCACAGGAAAATAGAGGTGTCAACAGGTAAAATAACACCTTATTATACATAAAATCAAATATTAATATACGACGTGGATATACATTTGAATGTAGATGACGATATTACTGAGAAATATGTAGACAGGCATTAACATCAAATTATACAAGAATGAAAAATAAATTTTTTTTATATTCTCTTAACCAGACTTTATACTTACTTTATTTTTTGTCCAAATTATGTTCATAAGTGGTGGGTATTATATAGAACAGATAGTATGGTGAATGTGTGGAATAAAGGTTAAACGAAGAAGCATCACCATTGTCTGGCGTAGATATTATATCGCAAAACTTGCAACAGAGAGGTTGACATATATGAGCAGAGTAATAGGAATAGACTTGGGAACAACAAATAGCTGTGTGGCAGTCCTTGAGGGCGATCAGCCAACTGTCATACCGAATTCGGAGGGCGGCAGAACAACGCCTTCCATAGTCGCCATCACAAAGGATGGAGAGAGACTGGTGGGTGAGGCTGCCAGGAGACAGATGACCGTCAATGTCGACAGGACGATCACATCCATCAAGAGAGAGATGGGAACGGCTTACAGAAAGAGGATAGATGGCAAAGATTATTCGCCGCAGGAGATTTCAGCAATCATACTTTCCAAGCTGAAGAGCGATGCCGAGAGTTATCTGGGCGGCCCGGTATCTGATGCGGTCATAACAGTTCCGGCATACTTTGACGACAGCCAGAGACAGGCCACCAAGGACGCCGGAAGAATAGCGGGGCTGAATGTGCTCCGAATCATAAATGAGCCGACATCGGCGGCTCTTGCATATGGCCTTGACAATGGTCAGGCACAGAAAATACTTGTATACGACCTGGGCGGCGGAACATTTGACGTGTCGGTTATAGAGATAGGGGACAGTGTCATAGAGGTTCTTGCCACAGCGGGAGACAATCATCTGGGCGGAGATGATTTTGATGAGAGACTGCTGGATCACGTCATCAAGACCTTTAAAAAGGAGACAAAGGTCAATCTGGCGAAGGATATCACAGCATCCCAGCGAGTGAGGGAAGCCTGTGAGAATGCCAAGAAGGAGCTCTCATTTGCGCAGACGGCACACATCAATCTGCCATTTATATCGACAGTGAAGAATCAGCCGGTGCATCTGGATATGACGATAACCAGGGAGCAGTTCAATGAACTCACCTATGACCTGGTGGAGAGAACGGCGGGACCTGTAAATCAGGCGTTATCCGATGCGGGCATAACGAGAGATCAGATAGATAAAGTGCTGCTAGTTGGCGGTTCCACCCGTATACCGGCGGTCGTGGACAAGGTTCGTGCCATAACCGGCAGGGAGCCTTCCAAGAATATGAACCCGGATGAGTGCGTTGCCATGGGCGCGGCGGTGCAGGGAAGCAAGCTCAGCGGCGAGCTCACTGTGTCAAACAAGGTGAACGACATTCTCCTCATGGACGTGACTCCGCTTTCGCTGTCCATCGAGACCCTCGGAGGCGTGGCAAATGTCATTATTCCGAGAAATTCAGCCATCCCGACCAGGGCATCAAAGATATTTACCACTGCCGGTAATTTCCAGAGGGATGTCGAGATTAAGGTGTACCAGGGCGAGAGACATTTCACGAGAGACAACAAACTGTTGGGTAATTTCAGACTTAGCGGTATCAAGCGCGCCATGGCGGGCGTTCCTCAGATCGAGGTCACATTTGACATGGATGCAAATGGTATCCTCAAGGTTTCGGCAAAGGATCTGGGCCGTGGTGTGGAGCAGCAGATAGTGATCACATCCAGCACCAACCTCTCAGAGGAGGAGATCCGCAGAGCCAGGGAGGATGCGAAGAAGTACGAGGATGATGTAGCCGGAGCCAAGGAGTTCAGAGACATTATGAACGAGGCCGAGGCGTATGTATACAAGGTGGAGAATCTTCTTGAGACCAAGGGCGCACAGCTTGACAAGAAGGAAATGAAGCGGATCAAGAGCGACTGCGAGTACCTTAAGAAGCTTGTGACACGAACTGATATGAACCATGTCGATGACGTGGAGATGGGCAGGATGAAAGAAGCCTACAGGCAGCTTCAGGAGTCGGCGGAGAAGCTGGAGAGTTTGGCATAACGGAAATCTTCATATATAATATTAGGAAATTGCGAGGAGAATGGTGATTATGAAAGACAAATTTATAAGATTTATGAGATCCAGGTACGGCAACGATCAGTTGTCGTCATTTCTGACCTGGGGCGGATTGATATTAATGGTACTGGATGCATTTATCAAGACAGGCATATTTTATTTCCTTGGCTTGTTCATGTTCATTTACGGATATGTGAGGATCATGTCCAAGAACTATGACAAGCGCGCGGCCCAGAACAGATGGTTTATGGAGCACACCGCGGGCGTGAGAAATATATTCAAGCGCGCGAAGAAGCAGAAGGAAGCTGGCAAGGAATACAAGATATTTGTCTGCAGCAAATGTCAGCAGATGATCAGGGTTCCGAGGGGCAAGGGCAAGATAGAGATCAGATGCCCTAAGTGCGGCAACAGATTTGTGAAGAAGTCTTAGCGATGATGCGGACTTAGATATTTTGAGTTGAAATACAGCGTGGAGATAGAGAAATGTTTGGATACATAGTGGTGAACCAGCCTGAACTTAAGATGAAGGAATACGATGAATATCGCAGATATTACTGTGGCCTGTGCAAATCGCTGAAGGACAGATACGGTGCGAGAGGGCAGATCAGTCTCAGCTACGATATGACATTTCTGGTTCTTCTTCTGACGGGACTGTACGAACCGGAGAAGCACTCGGGTAGCAGAAGATGTATTGCGCACCCGACATCGAAGCATACTTATGTACAGAATGAGTACACGGACTATGTTGCAGACATGAACGTGATCCTTACTTATTATAAATGTATAGACGACTGGGATGATGAGCATATGCTTACCCGTAAGCTGTATGCGGATGTGCTGCTTGCAGGAAAAAATGGCAGGAGGCTCAAGGAAGATTATCCACAGAAGATCCAGGTCATAGCGGAGAACCTCAAGGCGATAAGCGAGCTGGAGGATGCGGGATCCGATGACATGGATGCATTGTCAGGGCATTTCGGCAATATCATGGCAGAGATCTGCGCGCCGAACCATGATGAGTGGGAATCATATCTCCGAACCATAGGCTATTATCTGGGCAAATTTGTCTACATAATGGACGCGTATGACGATATAGAGAAGGATATAGGTGCCGGAAATTACAATCCGTTCGTGTGCAGGCTTGCGCATGAGCTGGGTGTTGAGGTACAATCAGTTGGTGTGGATAATCCCATAGAACAGGGCAAATGGCAGGAGCTTGCAGAGTGGACGAAGGATGTCCTGATGATGATGGTGGCTCCGCTTGCAAAGGAGTATGAGATGCTTCCTATTATTGAGAATGTAGGAATACTCAGGAACATAATATACTCGGGAATATGGGAAGCATATTATGCGACCACAAATAGAAGATGCGGCGATGAGGAATAGATTATGAAAGATCCTTACGAGGTGCTGGGACTCAAAAGAGGTGCCAGCGAAGAAGAAGTTAAAAAAGCATATAGAAGACTGAGCCGTAAGTATCATCCGGATGCGAACATAAACAATCCTCACAAGGATGAAGCTGAGGAGAAGTTCAAGGAGATACAGCAGGCGTACAAGTCCATAGTGAGCGGTGAGGCAGATCGTGCAAGCTACGGCGGTGCAAATGGCGGTTATGGGCCTGGAAGTTCACAGGGCTATGGCGGCGGTTATGGATCTGGCGGTTCATATGGTCCGTATGGTGGAAGTTCTTACGGCGGTTCGTCAGGAGGCTACGGACAGTATGATGATCCATTTGGCGGTTTCGGAGGATTTGGGCCATTTGGCTTTGGTGGTTATCAGAGACAGAATGATTACGATCCGAATGACAAGGATTCCAGATATTTTCAGGCTGCGAAGAACTACATGAACAGCGGAAGTTATGAGGAGGCGAAGAACGTCCTCAATCAGATAGAGAATCATGATGCCAAGTGGCACTATTACAGTGGCGTGTGCAACGCTGGACTTGGCAATCAGATAAGAGCCATGGAGATGCTGAAGCGTGCAATGGAGCTTGAGCCGGGCAATCAGGAATACCGTCAGGCGTATGAGTCCATCAAGAGCGGCCGTCAGTGGTACATGGACAGAGGTGCCGGGTATGGAATGGATATGCCGACCGGCGGAAAGTTCTGCAACAACCTTTGTACCATATGTGCTCTCATGTCATGCTGCATGGGCGGTGTACCTTGCGTGTGCTGCATGCCGGGCGGATATGGACGAAGCTAGATAAAGCTAGATAAAACCCCTGGGAGTCGCCTCTCCCAGGGGTTTTGTAATATATACGTGCTGCGTTTACAATATTCTGGTGATCGATGAAACCACGTGAATTCTCAATTAATTCAGATATTATCAGACATTTATCGACATAACACGTGAAAAAACTGTTAATTCTATTTGACTATAGTCTAATTTTATGGTGTTATTTAACAAATTTTTCCTCATGTATTGTTAAAAAAAAGGGTTGATGATAGAATAAAACAGTGAAAATGGAAATAAATATAGTTATTTATCCAAGGAGGGAATGAATCAGATGAAGATGTTAGCAGATTTCGATAAGGAAGGCTTCAAGAAGGAAGTCATTACTAACGTAAAGACCCTTTTCCGTAAGCCTATCGAGGAGGCTACTCCACAGCAGGTATTCCAGGCAGTCAGCTACGCAGTTAAGGACGACATCATTGACAGATGGATTGCTACACACAAGGAGTATGAGAAGAAGAACGTCAAGACAGTTTACTATCTGTCTATGGAGTTCCTTATGGGTAGAGCACTCGGTAACAATCTTATCAACTTAACCTACTACGATGCAGTTAAGGAAGCACTTGACGAGTTAGGATTTGACCTGAACTTTATAGAGGATCAGGAGCCTGATGCCGCTCTGGGTAATGGCGGTCTCGGACGTCTTGCAGCTTGTTTCCTTGATTCATTGGCAACACTTGGCTATCCTGCATATGGATGTGGTATCAGATACAAGTATGGTATGTTCAAGCAGGGCATCAAGGATGGTTATCAGTTAGAGATGCCAGATGACTGGCTCAAGGATGGCAACCCATTTGAGGTTAAGCGTTCAGAGTACGCTGTAGAAGTTAAGTTCGGTGGATATGTCAGAGTTGAGAACAGAAATGGCAGAAACTACTTTATACAGGATGGATATCAGTCAGTTCGTGCCGTACCTTATGACCTTCCAGTCATCGGTTATGGCAACAACGTTGTAAATACACTTAGAATCTGGGATGCTGAGGCAATCCAGGAGTTCTGCCTTGACTCATTTGACAAGGGTGAATATGAGAAGGCAGTAGAGCAGCAGAACCTTGCCAAGACAATCGTTGAGGTTCTCTATCCAAATGACAATCACTATGCAGGTAAGGAACTGAGACTGAGACAGCAGTATTTCTTCATCTCAGCATCAGTACAGAGAGCAATCCTCAAGTTCAAGGAGCTCAACAAGGACATCCACAAGCTGCCTGATAAGGTAACATTCCAGATGAATGATACACACCCAACAGTAGCAGTTGCCGAGCTCATGAGAATCCTCATGGATGAGGAAGGTCTTGAGTGGGATGACGCTTGGGATATCACAACAAGAACATGTGCATACACCAACCATACCATCATGGCAGAGGCACTTGAGAAGTGGCCGATCGAGCTGTTCTCAAGATTACTTCCACGTATCTACCAGATCGTTGAGGAGATCAACAGAAGATTCGTTCTCAAGATCCAGGAGATGTATCCGGGCAACCAGGATAAGGTTAAGAACATGGCAGTTCTGTACGATGGCCAGGTTAAGATGGCTCATCTTGCAATCGCAGGTTCTTACTCAGTAAATGGTGTTGCAGCTCTTCATACCAAGATCCTTGAGGAGAGAGAGCTTAAGGACTTCTATGAGATGAGACCAGAGCAGTTCAACAACAAGACAAATGGTATCACTCAGAGACGTTTCCTGCTTCATGCTAACCCACTTCTTGCAAACTGGATCACAGACAAGATCGGTGACGAGTGGATAACAAATCTTTCACACCTTAAGAAGCTTAAGGTATATGTGAACGATGAGAAGTGCCAGCAGGAGTTCATGAACATCAAGTATCAGAACAAGATCCGTCTTGCAAAGTACATCAAGGAGCACAACAATGTGGATGTAGATCCTCGTTCAATCTTCGATGTACAGGTTAAGAGACTTCATGAGTACAAGAGACAGCTCCTGAACATTCTTCATGTTATGCATCTGTATAACAGACTGAAGACAGAGCCAGAATTCGATATGTACCCAAGAACATTCATCTTTGGAGCAAAGGCATCAGCAGGATACAAGAGAGCTAAGCTTATCATCAAGCTCATCAACTCAGTTGCAGATGTTGTCAACAACGATGCTTCAATCGAGGGCAAGATAAAGGTTGTATTTATAGAGAACTACAGAGTATCAAATGCAGAGATCATCTTCGCAGCAGCAGATGTATCAGAGCAGATCTCAACAGCTTCAAGAGAGGCTTCAGGTACAGGTAACATGAAGTTCATGCTGAACGGTGCACCTACACTTGGAACTATGGATGGAGCAAACGTAGAGATCGTTGAGGAAGTTGGCATCGAGAACGCATTTATCTTCGGACTTTCAGCAGAAGAGGTTATGAAGTATGAGCGTGAGGGTGGCTATAACCCAATGGATATCTACAACAACAACCAGGCTGTAAGAAGAGTTCTCACACAGCTCATCGATGGTACTTATGCACCGGATGATCCAGACAGATTCAGAGATCTCTATGATTCTCTTACAAAGGAAGATGTATACTTCATCCTCAAGGATTTCGATTCATATGCAGAGGCTCAGCAGAAGGTCAACGAGGCATATCAGGATGAGAAGGGCTGGGCAAAGATGGCTATGCTCAACACATCATGCGCTGGTAAGTTCTCATCAGACAGAACTATCGAGGAGTATGCAAAGGAGATCTGGAAGCTTAAGAAGGTTAAGGTTTCCCTTGATAAGTAATTATCAGATAGAATGAAATAACAAAATAACGGACGGACATCATATGGCGAAGATCATGTGGTGTCCGTTTTTATTTTGCATCTGTTAATACATCCGCGGCTATGTTATGATAAATATATATACGTTATGTTGTGATGAAAAGGGGGTTATACACATATGAAAGGTAGAAGATTGAGACACAGACTCACGGCTCTGCTGCTTGTATTTGCAATGATATTTACAGCGATAGTTGTACAGCCGAACTGTGATGCATTTGCAGCTACGAAGGTAAAGACGCCGGTGGCGACACATGGAAGACTGTCTGTGAAGGGGGCAGATCTGGTGGACGCCAAAGGCAAGAAATTCCAACTCAGGGGAATCAGCACACACGGAATCAACTGGGATGTGGGATATCCGTATGTGAACAAGGCGGCGTTCAAGACATTGAGAGACGATTGGGGAGTTAACGCGGTAAGACTTGCCATGTATACATCCGAATACAACGGCTATTGCGCGGGCGGCAGCAAAGCGGCACTCCGCAATCAGATATACAAGGGTGTGAAATATGCGACCGACCTAGGAATGTATGTGATCATCGACTGGCACATACTCAACGACGGCAATCCTATGACACAGGTTGCAGAGGCAAGAAGATTCTTTGCAACCATGGCGAAGAAGTATAAGAAACAGAAAAATATCATTTATGAGATATGCAATGAGCCAAATGGCTGCGACTGGAAGACCGTCAAGCGATATGCGTCCCAGGTCATAAAGGTCATAAGAAAGTATGACAAGAAGGCGATCATCGTAGTTGGAACGCCGACGTGGTCCCAGCTCGGCTCGGACGGAACACACAATGAGGTTGCGGATAACCCTATCAAGGGATATAAGAATATAATGTACTCACTCCATTTCTATGCAAATGAGTGGAGCCACAATCAGTATCTTCCTGCGAAACTGGCATATGCAAGGAAGAAGGGGATAGCGGTCATGGTAACAGAGTTTGGAATGTCAGCGGCAAGCGGCGACGGCGGCATAAGCAAAGCCTACACCGGCAAATGGCTGACCAGACTCAACAAGGCGAATGTCAGTTATTTCTGCTGGAGTCTCAGCAACAAGAATGAATCGGCATCCCTCCTGGCATCGTGGACGAGCAAGACGAGCCGGTGGAAGACGAGCGAGCTGTCTGAGGCAGGCCGTTATATTAGAGCGAAATACAGAGCCCGCAAGAAGGCTCTCGGAAGCAGGGCGTAACGGGAAGCGGTGAGGAATCCCGTGATATTAAGAAGCAATAAAAAACAGGCGCTATATAGATCAAAGATCTGTATAGCGCCTGTTATTGTGTTAATGGTTATATGTGAATTAAGCTACAACTGTTACGTTAGTTGCTCTCTCCTTAGAAGCGTCCTTAGGATCAGCCTCTACGTCAAATGTAACCTTCTGTCCCTCGTTAAGAGTCTTATATCCATCAGCGTTGATAGCTGAAAAATGAACAAATACGTCCTTTCCTGTCTCATCATCTGAGATGAATCCATAACCCTTTTCTCCGTTGAACCACTTAACTGTACCGTTCTTCATCACGAGTACCTCCTAAAAATGAAAATTTGTACTCAATGAAAACACTACAATATACCTTATAGAGAATACTCCAAAGAAAAGCTTACCTTATATAGCAATCGAACCGTTAATCTTGAATACGCTACTATCATATTATGTCATGTTGCATTTGTCAATAAACGATACGACTAAAATTTGCGTTAAGATTTCTCAGTAAAATGGGTATATGAGCAGTGTAAAAACGATATATATATAAGAGGTATAAAAATGTGGGAGGGTGAAATGAGGAATGCAAAGACGATCATTATAGGGATTGCGTGTGCTATGGCACTTGCTTACATAATATCAGGAATATACGACAAGGCGGTTGGGGGCGATGACACTGACGGATCGGCAAAAAGCGGACGCAATGTGTGTATTTATGATAATGGAGAGTATTCCCTGGTGGATGTGGAGGAGTATACAGCATCGACGCTGGCGGGAATGATGAGTGACAAATGGAGCGATGAAATGCTCAAGGCGGTCGCAGTTGTGGTGAGGACCGGAATCTATTACCAGATGGATGAAAATGACAGGAATTCCACAGCACAGGGTCAGACAAAAAATCTTATAAATGAGTCGCAGCTCCGGGAGATAAGATATACGGAATCGCAGCTCAAGAAGAAATGGGGAGGCGAGTGCTCCGGGATAATGAGAAGGGCGGAGAAGGCGGTGTATGCGACCGGTGGACAGGTTATGAAATACGGTGGAGAGGTAATACTTCCGGCGTATCATATGATAAGTACAGGGCATACTGTGAGTGCACAGGAAATATATGGGCATGACATACCGTATCTCAGGCAGGTGGCAAGTGATGTGGATCAGATGGCGGAGGACTTTTCGACCACTGAGATATACAGCGGGGACAGGCTTCAGAAGATATTCAGAAAATGGATAGACGCTGATAATATGACGGATGAGGTCAAGGTTGCGACAGCCACAGAGTCGGGATTTGCACGGACTATAAATGTATTTGGGAGCGAGCTGGAGGCTGATGTTTTCAAAGAACAACTGGGGCTTGCCTCGACGAATATACACATAGATAAGGTCAAGGATGGCTACAGGATAATAACCGTGGGAGTCGGAGATTCCCTTGGATTGTCGCTGTATGGCGCATCGGTGCTGGCGGAGAACGGTGAGAAATATGACCAGATACTTCGGTATTATTACACAGGTATTGAGATCGCCAGATAATGGCCGCCGGAAAATTATTTACATATTCACATCATCTGTATATAAGTGCCAATAAGTGGACATGATACAGATGAGGTGATGAATATGAAGAAATTTTTGGGCGGCATAAAGAAGAATATATTTTATATCTCGCTCATCACAGGTATGGCAGTGCTTGTGACGGTGCTCGGACTTTATAACGCACAGACTAATTCAAAGGAGAAGACCATAACAATAGGACAGAATACGCCGAATGACAGTACGACAGAAGCCGATGCGAAGGAAACTTTGAACGATAAGAAGAATGATAAGAACAGCGGAGTGTCAGATAAAGGTACATCAGAGCAGAAGGACATAGAAGCGGATAATACCACAGAGAATTCCACTGTATCCACAGCGGAGAGCGAGAGTGCTGAGACTGGAGCTTCAGGAGTTTCAAATGACAACCTGCATTACGATCCAAAGGATAGCATATCATGGCCTATAAATGGCAATGTGATAATTCCTTACAGCATGGATACGACAGTGTATTTTGAGACACTCAAGGAATACAAGTGCAGTCCTGCCATGGTAATTGAGGCGCAGGCGGGCGATGAAGTCAAGGCTGTATATGAGAGCAAGGTGGCGGAGGTCTCAAGCAACCCAGAGCTGGGCAATTACGTCAAGCTTGAGCTTGGAGACGGCTATACCGTGACACTTGGACAGCTTCAGGATGTCAAGGTTGCACTTGGCGAGCATCTGGATGCCGGCCAGGTAGTGGGAACCGTCGGCGAGCCAAGCAGATTCTACAGCGAGGAAGGAAGCAATCTCTATTTTGCAGTCGAGAAGGACGGCAACCCTGTGGACCCTATGCTGCTTATACAGTAGGGGAGTGTTGGCTAGGTTGCTAATTATCGGAAAATATAAAATACCACAAAATTGTATCTTTTTGAGACAAAAACAGATGAAAAGATACAGGAATTAAAAAGCTTGTGACGTTTTTAAGGAAAAGTCCATGAAAGGATACAATATTGTATCTTTTACGAGGATAACACAGTGTTTTGCAACAATCCCGTGGAGGGATGAAGAAGATAGGCCATATAAACAAAAAGCCCCACAATATCTAAAAATAGATATTGTGGGGCTTTCGCACTATATACTTACGTATATTCTCTCAAATGTGCTTTATAATCCACGGTCTGTATTAGCCCATTACAACCTCTACTGAGTGAGTCTTGCCATCGCCAAATGCTGGGATAACGTTGCCCTCGATAGCGTTGCCATCAACGAGTACGCTCTTAACGCCCTTGTTGATGTGATCTGGGTTAGAAACCTTGATGTCGTATGTAGCGCCACGGAACTGACGTGTAGCTGTCATTCCATCCCATGCAGCAGGAATTGATGGATCGATCTTCAGACCATCGAAGTCTGCTGAGATACCAAGGATGTACTGTGATATAGCTACCATATTCCAAGCAGCAGTACCTGTCAGCCATGAGTTCTTGCCTTGTCCGAAGTGGTTGCCTGGCTTGCCGATATCTGATCCGGCATCCTTACCACCGATCATCTGGCCGTATACATATGGCTCAGTCTTGTGTATATCTGATGTCTCCTCAGTGAAAGCAGGAGCTATCTCTGAGTAATACTTAAATGCCTGATCGCCGGCACCTGCGTAAGCAGCAGCACAGATGATCCATGCATTGTTATGTGTGAAGATTCCGGCATTCTC
Source organism: Bifidobacterium catenulatum (assembly GCA_963600665.1). Taxonomy (GTDB): domain Bacteria; phylum Bacillota; class Clostridia; order Lachnospirales; family Lachnospiraceae; genus Coprococcus. The sequence continues at coordinate 26,922 of CAVCCL010000197.1, forward strand.
CTTGTATCCACCTGGGTATGTAGAAATCTCACCATACTGGATGTAATACTTTGTAAATGCTGGGTTGTTGAGTACAAGTCCGTGCTGTGTATTAAGTCTCTCATCGATTGCGGCAAGAGTCTTCTTGTCGCAGCCCTGATCCTTACCGATGTCTGACATGATAGCGAATCCCTGTGGCTCGATGAAGATCTGACCTTCCTCGCACTCCTTAGATCCCATCTTCTCGCCATTTGCATCGTAAGCTCTGAGGAACCAGTCGCCGTCCCATGCTGACTCCATGATGTTGGCCTTCATCTTGTCGATCTCAGCCTGAGCAGCATCAGCCTCAGCGTCCATTCCAAGGTGCTTTAGGATAGCAACGTAGTTAGGACCTGCATATGTGAAGAGTGTAGCAACCATAACTGACTCAGCAACCTTTGAGTATCCGCCTTCAGCAGCGAACTTAGGGTTGGTGTATGTCTGGAAGCTCTCACCTGGTGTATCTGAGAAGCATGAAAGGTTGATACAATCATTCCAGTCAGCTCTCATTGCAAGTGGAAGTCCGTGTGGTCCAAGGTTGTTCACGATCTTGTAGAATGAAACCTTGAGGTGGTCAAGCATAGGCTTTGCAATTGACATATCGTTGTCATATGGAACCATCTCGTCAAGGATGCCCCAGTCGCCTGTCTCCTTGATGTAAGCTGATACAGAAAGGATCAGCCATAATGGATCATCTGAGAAGTCTCCACCGATATCTGCGTTACCCTTTTTGGTAAGTGGCTGGTACTGATGGTAGCATCCACCGTCTGGGAACTGTGTTGAAGCTATATCGATGATTCTCTCTCTTGCACGATCAGGGATCTGATGAACAAATCCAAGTACATCCTGGTTGGAATCACGGAATCCCATACCACGGCCGATACCTGACTCGAAGTATGAAGCTGAACGTGAAAGGTTGAAAGTAACCATACACTGATACTGATTCCAGATGTTGACCATACGGTTAACCTTGTCATCAGGAGTGTTGACGTTGAGAATGCTCAACAGTCTGTTCCAGTGCTCCTTGAGCTCCTCAAGACCTGCAGCAACCTTCTCAGGAGTGTTGTACTTCTCGATCATCTCGAGAGCCTTTACCTTATTGATAGTCTTGCCGTCTGCCTCGAACTTCTGGTCAACAGGCATCTCAACATATCCAAGTATAAATACAAGAGTCTTTGTCTCGCCTGGAGCAAGAGTGATCTTCTTGTAATGTGAAGCGATAGGTGACCATCCATCAGCAAATGAATCATTTGACTTGCCAGCCTCAACAGCCTGTGGGTTGTGGAAGCCGTTGTAAAGTCCGATGAATGAATCTCTGTCTGTATCGTAACCATCGATCTCGTCATTCACTGTGTAGAATGCGAAGTGGTCACGTCTGTCTCTGTACTCTGTCTTGTGGTAGATAGTTGATCCGACAACCTCTACACGACCTGTACTGAAGTTTCTCTGGAAGTTGGTGCAGTCATCCTGTGCATCCCAGAGACACCACTCCTCAAATGAGAAGAATGAGAATGTCTTCTCCTCTGAGCCTTCATTTGTAAGAACGACCTGCTGAACCTCTCCAGCGTAGTTCTGAGGAACAAAGAAAGTAACCTCAGCCTTAAGGTCATTCTTCTTACCTGTGATGATTGTATATCCCATACCATGACGGCACTGATACTCGTCAAGCTCTGTCTTTACCGGTGACCATCCCGGATTCCATATTGTACCATTGTCGTTGATATAGAAATAACGTCCGCCCATATCTATAGGCACGTTGTTATAACGATATCTTGTGATTCTACGAAGACGAGCGTCCTTGTAGAAGCTGTAACCTCCTGCAGTGTTGGAGATCAGTGAAAAGAAATCCTGTGTTCCAAGGTAGTTGATCCAAGGATAAGGAGTTCTAGGAGATGTGATGACATACTCCTTGTTGGCATCATCAAAATAACCAAATTTCATGTAGCATATACCTTCCTTCCAATGTTTTGTGAAGGCTTCCAGATGGCTATGCCAGCCCCCCTGAAGCCGCTTTTGTATCGACTTGTGCTAAATTCTCCCTTAAAGTCAGCCATACACTCTGATTATATAATAAAAGACTTTAAAACACAACAAAGTTATAGTGAAAATTGCACAATTACTAAATGTATTAATTCCTGTATTTGAGTAATTAATTGATGCTTATGCTGTGTTATACTGTATAATATCAAAACAGTATAGGAGTTATTTACTATGGGAAAAAATGAAACTAAGAATTATGTAGGCGGAAGCGGAATGGATGATATGGAGCTGGACGAGCGTGATATACAGCTTATGGAGGAGAACAGAAAAGAGGGCAAAAAGAAGCTGTTTATAGCGCTTGGTGCGATCGTGCTTGCAGTGATAGTCGTGGTGACATACATAGTTGTCAGAAAAAATATGACCGGAAAATCAGAGAGCGAGGATCTGATAAAGACCTACATGGAGGGTCTTGAGGAGGCTGATCTGGACAAGGTGGAGAGTGTTATGGATCCAGACACCATAGACAGCGATTCGTCAAAGGATCTGGTCACGGTGTTCCAGACTTATAAGGAAAATAATATAGAATATACAGTCAGCTATACCATGGGTGATGGGCATGTGGCAGAGTCCAGCGATCTGGCGGCAGTCAGCAGCACTGTATATGGAAAGACCCAGAAAGAAGCAGGTATATCAAAGGGGTATGTCATTCCGGTTACCGGAACGATAATGATGACATTCCAGGGGCAGACTTCACCGTATGATCTCGACATGGATATCATTTGTTATGAGAAAGATGGAGAGTGGTATCTCGGCGGAACAGTCATGACTACAGGAGATACGACTACAGATGATACGACAGAGTAGTCACGAGAAGGAAAACTGCTGGATACAGATATTGAATACAGAAACTGAATATATGGACATGGATATATGAACAGACGACAAATGGTGCGGATATTAAATGTAATATTCGCACCATTTGCTGTCTTCTGCCAACGTACAGCTATCTCTCTTGATAAGCCTGCATTGCAGTTCGATTCTTGCGACTCCTTTGTGTCCGCCTTTGAGTCTGTCCATTAGAAGCTGTAGGGCGAAATGCCCCATGTCCGTCTTGGATATCTCCACGGTGGTCAGCATCGGAGTTGTGTATTGTGACTCTTCGATACCATCACTGGATATGATAGAAGGAGTGTAATATCTGTTCTTACATTTGGCAAGATACTTCAGCATACCTACGGCAGTTATATCATTGGCACAGTATATCCCTGTAGGGCTTTTGTCGGATTTCATGAAGTGTTCCATGGCCTCAAAGCCTTCGACCTCGCTGAGCTTTGTATTGATGACGTAATCCGTGTCGATATCAAGCCCATGGTCGTGAAGAGTTTCAAGATATCCTCTGTAGCGGGCCTCGTTATTACAGTTTCCCACATATCCGATATTCTCATGACCAAGAGATATGAGATATTCGACCGCCGTTCTGGCTATCTGGCTTCCGTTGCATATGACTTCATCCACTTCACCGTTTGCGGAATCCCTGTTGACATACACTGTGCTGCGATAGCACTGGCTGAGTTTCTTCAGAGCTGCGCGGTTGCATTTGCCGATGACGATGAGCCCGTCGTTGTGGCCGTCCACTTCCTCGCACATCCTGCGGATCACAGAATCCACGTTCTCATACTTGCATCTTCTGTCGTCGGAGAAGATGGATCGATACCATACCTTGGACAGGATGCATCCGTTCTTGTGGATCTCGCTTTCGATGACGTGCAGCAGTTCTGTAAAGAATGGGTCCGACGTGGCAGAGTCCATTCTGGTCATGAGCACATTTATATAGTAGGTTTTCTCCACAGCCGCACCTTTTCCGTTCTTGAGCTGGCGGGCGGACTGGTTTGGTGTGTAGTTGAGCTTCATAGCTGCATTCCAGATCTTATCCCGGAGCTCAGGTGTCTGGCATTTGTATTCGGGGTTGTTGAGAACCCTCGATACGGTTGAGATGGACACTCCAACGCTCTGGGCGATGTCTTTTATGGACGCCATGTCGAATCCTCCTTTCTTGTATTTGATAATATGACTTTATTAATAGATATGTACTTTATGATGATATCTGATACCGCATTGTAGTCTGGCAATGTCGTAGATAACATACAAAACATATATAAATACTATGATTAATGGGATGATAGCGCAGCTTTACCTGTGTGTCAATACAAATGTAGGTACATGTATCAATCAGTGTGTTAAATCAGATATAAACACACCGATCAGCCGATGTGACACATTTATATGACCACACTCTCGATATGGTTCAGCGCTTCATTCACCTCTATACGGACATTGTCTGACAGATCAGCTTCCGGGCTGTCTGAGACAGGAGAGTCATCCACCAGATACAGCTTGTGCACGAATACATTCACGGTCTCACCCTCCCTTATAAGCTCCTGTCCGAGCTGTCTGTGGGCTGTTATGTGGGTTCCGTTGATGCCTATGGTAAGCTCCAGGGAGCTGCCTCTGAATGCGACGCGCTCCACGACACCCGTTTCAGTGGACACCGGATATGGAAGCAGTTCACCCTGTTTGTACACGGTGACGAATTCCGGGCGGAGTATGGCACGGCTGCCGGACTGAACCTCATGGAAGCCCTTGAAGCTTGTATAGTCGTCGATGACGGTCGGCTGTCCAAGGAACTGTGCCACAAATGCCGTGTGCGGATTGCTGTAGATGTCCACAGGTGAGCCTATCTGTTCTATGCGCCCGTGGTTGGTTATGATGATCTCGTCCGCCACCTCGATGGCCTCATCCTGATCGTGGGTCACGAATATACTGGTGATACCTACCTGGCTTATGAGCTCCCTGAGCCATGCGCGGAGCTCCTTTCTGACCTTTGCATCTATTGCGGCAAATGGCTCATCGAGAAGCAGTAGCTGTGGCTGGGTGGCAAGAGCCCTGGCAAATGCGACCCTCTGACGCTGGCCTCCCGATAGCTGCCTTGGATATCGCTTCTCAAGGCCTTTCAGTCCAACCAGTTCTATCAGCTCTGTCACTCTGTCGCGGATCTCTGACTTTGGGTATTTCTGTATCTTCATTCCAAATGCGATGTTGTCATACACTGTCTTGTATCTGAACAGCGCGTAGTTCTGGAATACGAAGCCTATCTCTCTCTTGCTGGCCGGAATATCATTTATCCTTTTTCCATCTATGTATATGTCCCCTGAGTCCGCGGTCTCAAGTCCCGCAAGTATGCGGAGAATCGTGGTCTTGCCGCTTCCGCTTGGCCCAAGAAGTCCTATGAGCTTTCCTTTCTCGATGGAGAAGCTGACATCGTCGGATGCCCTGTAATCTCCAAATGTCTTATTGATGTTTCTGAGCTCTACGTATGAATGTGTATCTGCAGGTGTATTCATATCATATACCTCCCTCTTTATTTCCTCTGTGTTCAAGTATATTTCTAAGTATCAGTATGATGACCGCCATGATGACCAGTATGGACGACATGGCGAAGGCTCCTGTGAAGTCAAATGCCTGGTACAGCAGCTCGATATAGAGCGGCATGGTGTTGGTGAGTCCTCTGAGATGTCCCGAGAGAACTGACACAGCTCCGAATTCGCCCATGGCCCTCGCGGAGCACAGCACTATTCCGTACAGAAGAGCCCAGCGGATGTGGGGCAGTGTGATCTGTGAGAATATCTGGAATCCATTTGCACCCATGAGGGCTGCGGCTTCCTCCTCATCGTTGCCCGCCGCTGTGAGAACCGGTATGACCTCCCTTGATATGAAAGGAAATGTTACAAATATAGTAGCCAGGACGATTCCCGGAACCGCAAATATGATCTGTATCCCGAGCTTTTCAAGGTATGGATACAGGAAGCTCTGCCTGCCAAATGTAAGTACGAATATAAGGCCTGCGATGATCGGGGATATGGTCAGCGGCAGATCTATGAGCGTCGATATGATCTTCTTGCCCCGGAAGGTGAATTTGGTGATGAGCCATGCGGCATAAAGTCCGAAAATTGTGTTGACCACCACCGTTATGAGCACTACCTTCAGGGTGAGAAGTATGGACTTGACTGCGTAGGTGTCAGATATGGCGGCGACATATTCATTCCATCCATCCCGGAGTGCCGTCACTATGACATATACCAGTGGGAGCACAAGTGCTACGATGAGGAATATGGCGCACAGACCGATGAGGAGCCATTTGATCATGCCACGGTCGTTTCTTATGTTCATGTTGTTACCTCCCTTCAGTCTATGCCGCTGACTATTCTTGATGTGCGGCTCTGTATAAATGCGTTGACAAGCAGTATGACAAATGCTATCGCAAGCATCACAAGCGCTATCGAGGTTGCACTTGCGTAGTCGTATTCCTGCAGCTCTGACATGATGAGCAGAGGGGTTATCTCAGTCTCATATGGAGTGTTGCCCGCTATGAACACGACGCTTCCGTATTCACCGAGACTTCGGGCAAATGCCATGGTGAAGCCTGCGATCAGCGATGGAAGTATCTCTGGCAGGATGACACGGAAGAATATCTGGATGCGGGAAGCTCCGAACATGGCGGCGGCTTCCTCGTACTCCCTGTCGACCTTTTCGAGAACCGGCTGGACGCTTCTCACGACGAATGGAATTCCTATGAACACCAAAGCTATCGTTATACCTATCCGTGTATAAGCAATGTCTATACCAAATCTGGCAAATATCCTGCCTACCCAGCCGTTCTGTACTGTGAGATGGGTGAGGGCTATGCCTGCAACCGCTGTGGGAAGGGCGAATGGCAGCTCTATGATGCCGTCCATGATCCTCTTTCCCGGGAATTTGTATCTGACCAGAACCCATGCAAGGATGAGACCCATCACCGCATTTATCAGTGATGCGATAAATGCGGTTGACAGGCTCACGGCATAGCTTGACAGAACTCTCGGTCTGGTGATGGTCTGCCAGAATTCTGATGGTGACAGTCTGGCTGAGAATACCACCAGAGAGCACAGGGGTATCACCACTATGATTCCGAGGATTGCCATTACTATTCCAAATGACAAACCGAATCCCGGTATGATGCTTTTGCTTTTCTTTTTTGCGTGTGTGTGCTGATGTGTCATGTCTCAGTCATTCCTTTCCTGTATGTATTATCTGGATTTTCCGCCAGACTGCCGTATCAAATTAATTCTTTTCCTCGTATATGGAGTCGAAGAGGCCTCCGTCTGCGAAATGCTTTTTGCTGGCTTCTGTCCAGCCTCCGAAGTGTGATATGTCTGTGAGATCAACATTTGTTATGATCCATTTGCCGTCCTGTGGCAGCTCTGATATGGTGTTGCTCTGTCCCTGATATTCGAACTGCTTCAGGATATCCTGATCTGAAGGCCTGTAGTACCACTCTGCCTCAAGCTTCTGTGCTTCGTCGGAATACAGGTAGTTCAGATATTCGGTTGCGACGTCCCTTGTGCCTCTCTTGTCAACCACCTCGTCGACCACTGCGACTGTAGGCTGGCACAGTATAGATACGGAAGGAACCACGATCTCGTACTCACCCGGATGCTCATCCAGTGAGAGGAACGCCTCGTTCTCCCATGCGAGAAGCACATCGCCCTGACCATTCTCCACAAATGATGTGGTGGCACCGCGGGCACCTGAGTCAAGCACCAGTACGTGTTCATAAAGTGTTTTCATATCAGCCAGAATGTCCTTCTCTGACTCGCCTTTGCTCTCAAAGTAGTACCATGCTGCAAGGTAGTTCCATCTTGCGCCGCCGGATGTCTTTGGATTAGGGGTGATGACTCCGACATCGTCACGGAGCAGATCGTCCCAGTCCTGAATGTTCTTCGGATTGTCCTTTCTAACAAGGAATACGATGGTTGATGTGTAAGGTGAGCTGTCCAGTGGGAATTCACTTGTGTAGCCCTCATCGATGAGTCCTGCGTCCTTGACCGCGTCCACGTCGCCCTCAAGTGCCAGTGTCACCACATCGGCCTGAAGTCCATTTGCCACCTCAAGCGCCTGCTTTCCTGAACCACCGTGTGACTGGACCACTGATACGTCCTGTCCCTTTTCTTCTTTCCAGTGCTTTGCAAATAAATCGTTGTACGCTGCGTACAGCTCTCTGGTTGGGTCGTAGGATACATTCGTTATCTCAATAGCGCCCGCTGAGTCAGATGAGCTGCCGGTTGAACTTGACGCTGCGGTGGAGCCGCATCCAGACAGAACTCCAATTCCAAGTGCTGTGACTGCGAGTAATGTTGCCAATTGTTTCTTCATAATCTTCTTCCTCTCTTTCTTTAATTTCCCGTTTTCCTATCGGGTATGTATGCAATATATACTTGTAAATGCTGGAAATCAAAAGAAAAGAGTGAAAACGTTGTCATACGCACAACATGTGCATAAAAATGAAACTGTATATGGCTGGATTGAGTGTGGGATGTGGGCGAAAACAGATGAAAACGTTATTTTAGGTGAAAACGTTGTCACATGGAAAAACATAGAAAAACAGCACGTCAGGCTGTCCTGACGTGCTGCCTTATTGAACTTTTCAGTATTATTTCTTCTTCATACCTGAAATTATGATTATCACAAACGAGATGAGAATGGTCGCAAGCACTGTTATAAGGATTATGAGCTGAAGGTTATGTACCTTGCTCTTACTCTTATCAGTGGAAGAGTAGCTGTCCACGGTGAGAGTGCTCTTTTCTGTTGTGACCTCAGTGGTCGTCTCGGTTGTGGTACGCTCTATCGTGGATATCTCAGTTGTGGTCGCCTCGGTCGTCACAGGGGTAAATGTGTTTCTATACTCTGTTGTGACCTCGGTCGTACTTGCCGTGGTCGCCTCGGTTGTGGCTCTGGTAGTTGTCTGTGTGGTCGGGGAAGTCTCCTTCTTGGACACTGTAAATGTTGTCACAGCGTCTCCGGTCTTGGATCTGATGGTTATGGTGTGGCTTCCGACCGAGAGGGATTCAAGATAGCTCGTCTTGAGCTCGATTATGATGCTTCCCTCTTTCTTGTTGTAATATGAAGGGTCAAGTTCCTTGTCATCTATGAGTACACAGACAAAGTCAGCGTACTCAGCGTTCGATCTGAACTTGACAGTGTTCTTGCTGGCCTTGCTCCATTTGCTGCCCTTGCCGCCGATGATCTCAGGTGCTGCCTTGTCGATGACTGTGTCAGCCTTGCTTATCTCCTTTGTACAGCCCTTGTTGCTGAAATATTTCTTGCAGGCGGAGCAGTACCAGTATTCTATATTGCCCTTGCTTGATGTGGTTGCTGCTACATAATCAGTCTTCTTAAGGTCTGTGTGGTTCGTTGTGCTGAGTTCGCCGTAGCTCTTGCCGCACACAGAGCACACTGCCTTCTTCTGGCAGGTTGCGGTTCCGCCGGAGCAGTCCTGGATGACCTTGTATCCACAGCCCTTGTTCTTGCACTTGCGGGAGTGGGTCTTGCCGTTACCATCACTTGACCAGTTGCCGAGGTCGTGGCTGCTCTTGCCCTCTACAACGATCTCACCGCAGTAGCGGCACTTCTGAGGTGTCGTGCAGTCGCCATCGTCGGCTTCTGCTGTGTGTTTCTTATTTACAGTTACCGTCAATTTGGTTTCATTTCCTGCCTTGTCGGATACGATGATGGTCTGCTCACTGTCGGTGGCTTCCAGAGCCAGTGAGTGATCGTCGTCAAGGGATTTCTCCTCTCCGTTCACTGTGACCTTCGCCAGATGGGATTCCTTCACGGTCATCACGGCTGACAGGCAGTAGGTCTCTCCGTCGGCGATTCCCGTGACCTTTGGCGCGTGTGTGTCGATGATGAAACCATCTGTGGATAAGTATGTTGTTTTGCCGTCCTCTGACGAAAGCTTTGCGTATACGACATATTTGCCCTCGTCCTTTATGGAAAATGCTTTCTTATACTCGGTAAATGTTGCGGCACCCAGATCGTCCGATGACAGAGCTGAGTCGCTTATCAGGTAGCCGACTGTGATGGATGGGTCGGAGTTGTTGTCACAGGTGATGGTAACCTTCTGGGCCTTGTTGTAAAACTGCTCAAATGATGATACATCCTGGAGACCGTTCCAGCTCTTATCGCCCATGCTGATGGTGCCTGTAGGAGCAGAGTCTGATTTCCATGTCGCATAAAATACCAGGTTTCTCTTAGCCGATGAGTCGTCGGTATCGGAATACTCATATCCGTTATCGGCCGCCTTCTCAAAGGAAGAGGTGTATATGATGTTCACGGTCTTGCCTGATCCGTCAGACTTCGTGTTCCAGCCCTTGAACTCATAGCCCTCACGGGTCGGTGCGTAGTCGTTCAGTGCCACGCCATATCCTGATCCTGCTACATCAAAGTCATATGTTCCGCTGTCCGCATCCCCGAGCTTACCGCCATTTGCATTCAGTGTGAAGGTGAGCCCTGAACCGGAAAAACTGTCCTTGGTGTACATCGCTGTCAGCTTTATACGGTTTGTAGACTGGAAGTATGATGTGTCAATGCTGGTGACCTTTGTCTTGTCGTTGTACCATCCGGTGAATGTAAAGCCGTCTTTCTCCGGCTTGTACTTTGACAGGTCAACAGTCGTAAATTCTGCTGACGGGCTGCTTATCACAGTGGAAGTCTCCCCCGATAACTGTCCTCCTGCTGCATCCAGCTCCAGATAGTATGTGTCTGGATCGTCGGTATCTTCTGCAAATGCGGTGAAGCAGGTCATACAGAACATGGCCGCGAAAACCAGTAAAAATCTAAGTATCTTTTTCATAGAATCCCTCCTTACATACGGTATTATAATAATTTTATTATACCGGGGGGAGAAAAACAACGAGACAGGGAAAAAATTAATAATATGAAAGAACGGCCTCCGTCAGGAGACCGTTCCATAGAAAATGTCATGTTTTATGCCATTGTGAATATTCTTTCTTTTACTGTCTTGGACTCGCCTGGAGCAAGCTCTGTGTAGCCTGTGATCTCCGGTGCTCCTGAGAGATTTGGAGCGTCAATATTCCAACTCATTGGCTCAGGACAGAAGTAACCCTTGTCGCCGTGATCGTTCCACATGATCCAGAACTTCATGGTGTCGTCAACCTCGTAGCAGACCTTCTTGCCTGTGGCAACATCCGTTGCGTATACTCCGTAGAAAGGCTTGCCGTCCAGTTCGTTCATCTCCGCTGTGTAGAGATCGTTGTCAATGTCCTTCAGAACAGGAACCATGGTTCCGTTCTTGTACTGGAGATCGTAGTCTGTTATAGGAAGGTTCTTCTCTGTAGGGATAGCGTGCTCATCAAGCTCCCATTTGTCTCCAACAGGTACACAGAGACGTACATCCTCGCCCTTTCCTGTGCTTGTGAAAGGCCCCTTGAATGCAACGTGGTTACATACGCCGTATGGCATCTGCTTGTCGGAGAGGTTGGTGAGTGTGAACTCGTAGTGCATACCGTCAGGTGCAAGAGTGAATGTGAAGTCTGCTCTGAAGCTCACAGGGTATGTAGCGAAAAACTCATCCTTCTCATCATATACATATGAAGTCTTGCCGATGGCCTTGTCTCCATCCACTGACACGCTCTCTATGCTGTGGTTTCTGAGATGAAGGAAACCATGGAGATGGTTGCCGAGAGGATCATTGCATGGAAAATGATACATGGCATCGGAGGTCTTCAAGTTGCCGTGTGACAGTCTGTTAGGGAGATACAGGGTAGGCATTCCGTAGATCTCTGCTGCTGCTTTGAGCTGTGCAGGAGTCAGGGAAGGATCGTTCCTGAATATATCGATATCCAGAGCTGTGTTCTCCATCTTCATAATGTTGCTTCCGTTAAATGGTGCGATCAGTGCACGGTAATCGCCTGATATAAGTTCAATACAAGTCTCGCCCTTGTAGTCTATTGTACGTGCTGTAGTGTTCATCGTGTTCTCCTCTTCTATGAATATGTTGTGTTTAAGTTGTATGCTGAAAGCCACAAAAACAGTGAACTTTCCTATGTAAAATAGTAACACGGAAAAAATTGTATGGCAACAATGAGGTTCACAAAACGCGGCGTTCTTGATTATTTTATCATTAATTGCTATACTACCATAGGATATTTTGCGGAAAACATGAAAGTTAGTTAATTCGGAGGTCGAAGGTGACTAAGAATAATAACACTGATTATAGAAAAAAGATATACAGACAGCGGCATCATCGCAGAATGAAGCTCATCGAGAGCGGTATAGGCGTGGTCGTCGCAGTCATAATGATATTTGCACTTGGACAGGGCAACCTGAAAAAGAATGTGAACGGCCAGGAGGAGTTCCAGCCGGAGAGCGGAACAGCGGCAGACATAAGTGAGAGCAGCAGCCAGGATATGTCATACAGTGACACGGAGGAGGCTGCACAGCAGTATCTGGCAACTGCGGAGGATGCGGCCATTCCGGCTCAGCGAAATGGTCAGTATGTACAATTTGTCAATTACACCAACCCTGATGTGAGCGGCAAGGGAGCGGACAAATATGACAGCAATATATACATGCCGGCGAATGTCACGGATGACCAGTATTTCTCGACATCTCTGCTCATCGGAGATTCCAGGGCTGAGGCGTTGGGACTGTACAGCGGAGTAGATAACTGGGATATGTGTGTGGCGAAGAATCTGGACATAGAGAAGGTCGCTAATACCAAGATGTTCACCTGCGATTCGGGAGAACAGTGTACGGTTGTCGAGATGCTTGGCATGAAGAACTACGAGAATATATACATTTCATTTGGACTTGAGGAGCTTTCGTGGTATAACGAGCGGTACATGTCGGCCTACAAGACTTTACTGGATCAGATTTCCCAGTTACAGCCTGCGGCAAATGTATATGTGATGTCGGTACTTCCTGTATCGGCGGCGCTTTCATCAAAAGACCAGGTGTATAACAACCCGGGTGTGGACAAGCTCAATTCTCTCATGCAGGAGATGTGTGGCAGCTACGATCAGGTGATCTATCTCGATGTGGCTCACAGCGTGTCTGTGGATGGTGTTCTGCCGGAGGATGCGGGAATAGATGGAAAACATTGTAATAAGAAATATTGTCTCAAGATGATGGACTACATCAGAAAGAATGTATATGTCAGAAGATAGTGGAGACGGAGGCATATGATAAAAAGAATAATATATTTGTTTGCATGCTGTCTGATGATCTGTTCGCTTGCGGGATGCGCGGGAAACGGAGATGACGAAGCCGATATGCCGGATGTGCACACTCTGGCGGACATGCTCATGCAGAACGTGAAGTTTGAGGACTCTGTGGAGGCGGTCTCCTCTGAGACGGCGCTCAGATATTATGGTATAGACAGCGTTCAGGTGCAGGACAGTGCTGTGTACATGTCGACGGGAGCCACCGCCGAGGAGCTTGCGGTATTTCAGGCGGCGTCAACGGTCGATGCCCAGAGCATACTGGCGGATATGAAGAAAAGGCGCGACTCACAGTTGCAGATGTACCTTGATTACAAATCGTCGGAGACCGCCAGACTTGATGATGCCATCCTGTATGTGCATGATACATTTGTGGTATACATGGTGTCCGATGACAGCGAAACGGCAAAAGGAATAATAAGTGATTATCTGGAATGATCTTCCGGATGATCACTTTTTTTGTCCACATTTCCGTTTGTAACATCGGACCGGATCATTCATATTATAGTAATAAATCCGCTGTCAATAAAATAAGATAAATAAAGAGCGCTGTATGCAGTTGTAATTTTATGCACTGGCATGTATTATTATGTATAATGTATACAATATACAAAATACGAACAATTGACAGCTTAAGATATCAGCGCTGTGGTGCGGTGCGCCGCAGCGGCTGAAAATGGCTAAAAACGAGTTGAAGGTCAATAGAGAAAGAGGTATAGACAATGGCAAAACAGAATTGGAAACCAGGAAATATGTTGTATCCGGTTCCGGCGGTTATGGTGAGCTGCCAGAGACCGGGAGAGAAGCCAAACATAGTGACGATAGCGTGGGCCGGTACTATATGCAGTGATCCTGCGATGGTGTCAATATCGGTGCGCCCGGAGAGATATTCCTACGATATAATCAAGGAGACCGGGGAATTTACCATAAATCTCGTCACCGAGAAGCTGGCATTTGCAACTGATTACTGCGGTGTGAAGTCGGGAAGAGACGTGGATAAATTCAAGGAGATGAACCTCCATGCGTGTGACGGCGTGAACGTGTCATGCCCAGCCATAGAGGAAAGCCCGGTGAACATAGAGTGCAAGGTGAAACAGGTCGTTGAGCTTGGATCCCATCACATGTTTATCGCAGAAGTTGTAGGAGTGCAGATAAGTGATGAGTACATGGATAAGACAGGCAAATTCAACCTCAACAGCACTGGACTTGTCGCCTATTCACATGGAGAGTATTTTGCACTTGGCGACAAGCTCGGCAAATTCGGATATTCTGTTAGGAAAAAGTGATCGCAGACTGAGAAGCTGCAGGGGAAATGTCACGGACAGGAGAGAAAATGGAAATATCATTAAGGGCATATGGAAAGATAAACCTCGGTCTCGATGTGGTCAGGAGACGCGAGGATGGATATCATGAGGTAAAAATGATCATGCAGACGGTTGATCTGTGGGATGAACTGACATTTTGCGATGTTCCTGCTGATGAGATCGTTATAACATCTGATTCGTCGGAGCTGCCGGATGTGAAGGATAACATCATATACAAGGCGTGCCGGATGATGAAGGATATATATGGAATAGATAAGGGTGTTCACGTAACCGTGGATAAACACATACCGGTTGCTGCCGGAATGGCCGGGGGAAGCGCTGATGCAGCAGCGGCCCTCAAGGCGATGAATAAGCTGTTCGGACTGAACCTTTCCGATGAACAGCTCATGGAACACGGCGTGAAGCTCGGAGCGGATGTACCTTACTGTATCATGCAGGGAACGGCACTCTCGGAGGGAATAGGAGAGATCCTTACACCACTTCCACCTATGCCGGACTGCCTGATCGTCATAGCGAAGCCGGCGATCGGAGTGTCTACAAAGTGGGTATACCAGAACCTGAAGGTGGATCAGTTGGAAGAGCATCCTGATATCGATGGCATGGCGGATGCACTCAAGACCGGGGATCTGAAGGGCATAACAGACAGAATGGCAAATGTGCTCGAGACGGTTACTGTACCCGCAAATCCGGTTATCGCCTCGGTCAAGAAGCTCATAGCCGAAAACGGCTCCATGGGAGTGCTCATGAGTGGCAGTGGCCCGACTGTATTTGGAATATATGACAGCGGAGATAAAGAGAGGGCACAGAAGGTTGTAGATATGCTGCGTGAAAAGGATGAGATACAGGCTGCATATGTTGTCAGCCCTTACAACATAAGAAGAGGTATGTGATGGATCTTAGATTGAATATGGATGAATACCTGCCTCTTCGAGAGGTAGTGTTTAAGACTTTGAGAAATGCTATAGTCCACGGCGAGTTTGAGCCGGGGGAGAGACTTATGGAGGTCACCCTTGCAAAGAGGCTTGGCGTCAGCCGTACTCCTGTCAGGGAGGCTATGCGAATGCTTGAGCTGGAAGGGCTTGTGGTCATGATACCGAGAAGAGGTGCAGAGGTTGCAAGGATCACAGCAAAGGATCTGAGCGATGCGCTTGAGATCAGGATGGCACTTGAGGATCTAGCGGCAGGGCTTGCGTGTAAGAGAATAGATGACGAGGGAAAAGAGCGGCTGAAGCAGTCCTATGCCGACTTCAAGAAAGCGGTAAGCTCCAAGATAATCCCGGAGATAGTAGACGCAGATGTTGCATTTCACAATACTATAATGGACATGACGAACAATCCGAGACTGATCAGCATGTCCCAGAGTCTTCGAGAGCAGGTGTACAGATACCGCGTTGAGTATGTAAAGGATTTCAGTTATCACGACAAGCTCATAGCGGAGCATGAGGCTCTCATGAATGCGATAATAGCCAGGGATGAAGAGAAAGCTAAGGAGATAACCCGTATACATATATACGATCAGGAACAGATCGTGATTGCAAATGTTGTCAAAGCACAGAAATAACAATATGCATAATAATAAATACCTGTATAAGAGGCGGAATGCGTGAAAACGCGTTCCGCCTTTTTACGTGTATGTCTGAATAAAAAAACGGTCGTTGGACAAGATAGATTACAGAAGATAAACGGTATGTTGGAGGTGTTTACGGCGGACGATGGCTTCAATCAGTAAAAAAATAGACGAAAACATCACACAAATTGAGACAATGTTCGATAACTGGAGCGATATCGTGGAGCGAAGGTTTGATCTGGACCGCTGTGCCTGGGGAGATGATCCGGCAATATATGTGGTGTATATAGATGGACTGTGCGACCATGAGTTGATTGAGAACACATTAATAAAACCAATAACCTGGGAATGGCGTAATAAGGACACGGCAGATCTGTGGGAGCATATAATCTCCTGTGAAGGTCAGACGGCAGATTATACCCAGGAAAGTGACATGGACAACGTTGTCAGGGCGGTTCTCAGGGGGGATACGGCCATATTTGTATCCGGGAGTGATCAGGCGATAGTTGTGTCATCGAAGCATTTCCCTGTGAGAGGTATAGAGGAAAGCTCCACCGAGGGAGGAATGAGAGGCCCGAGGGACAGCTTCAATGAGAACTTCAGGACATCCACAGCTCTGATAAGGAGAAGGATCAAGGATGTACATCTGAAGCTGGAGCAGGGCACCATGGGTGTCAGATCCAGAACAGAGTACGGAATATTCTATATGGAAGATATAGCGGAGCCTGAGCTGGTACAGCAGATAAGGGACACCATCGATAAGTATGAGATAGACGCGGTGTTTGACAGCGGTATGGCTGAACATCTGATGGAGAAGAAATGGCAGGAGATATTTCCGATATACCAGGCGACCACAAGACCTGACAAGGCGGCCGCGGCTCTGGTGGAGGGCAGGGTTGTCGTCGTGTTTGATAATTCCCCCGAGGTCATAATTGCCCCCGCCACCATCAACACTCTGTTTCAGACGGCGGACGATTATTATAACAGATGGCCGGTGGCGACGTTTGCCAGAATGATAAGGTATGTGGCGGCGTTCATTGCGGTGGGACTGCCGGGACTTTATATTGCGATCACCTGTTATCACAGGGAGCTGATACCCGACAAGCTTTTGTATGCGATAGCCGATGCGAGAAGCCAGCTATCGTTCCCCGTTGTAGTTGAAGTGCTGATAATGGAGCTTTTGTTTGAATTGCTCCGGGAGGCCGGGATACGACTGCCGAGCCAGCTTGGGAATACGATAGGAGTGGTTGGCGGTCTGATAGTCGGTCAGTCAGCCGTGGAGGCGGGCATAGTCAGCACCATGGTTGTGATAGTTGTGGCGCTCACGGCTATAGCTTCATTTGCCATTCCGAATGAGGCGTTTGCGTCTGTTTTCAGATTGCTTAAGTTCGTCACGATAATCACCAGCGCACTTTATGGAATACTTGGATTTATCCTTGCGATGCTGGTTCTCGTGTTTCATCTTGCATCCCTGGACAGCTTTGGCGTGCCGTATATGTCCCCTGTCGTGACCTGTGGATACACTGGCGAGGGATATAAGGACTTTGTTGTCCGCGCGCCTATAAAGAAAATGATAAACAGACCTAAATGGAGCAATCCTGACGAGCGGCGCAGGTTGGTCAGAAAGAGAAAATAGATATGAATGATAAATATAATGTGACGTTTTCTGCCTTTTTTAAGATGGCTTTGCTTGTTTTGCCGGGGATGATAACTTTTGTAGCTACATTAATACCTTCATATTTTGGAAGAAATTGCCTGATTTTGTCACTTTTTTTGATGCTATGCATGGCTTTCGCTTACGTGATAGCACTATATATTGTATACACGAAGATTGATGAGAGAGGGAGCAACGAAAGCGGTAATGTCAAAAATAGGGCTATTGCATTGATTTATGGGGCAAGAACTGCCGTTAGGATGGGCTTGCTGCTGTTTGTCCTTGCCGAGTGTTCCAGGCAGTTGATGCTGAAGAGATACACGGTAATTGCTATCTCGATTCCCCTGTTGCTTGCATGTCTGTATATGGGCAGCCGTGGCACGAGGGGGATGGTCAGGTTTGCGGAGTCTGTGTTCTGGTTCGCCGTTGCGGCGGGGGCTGTGGTCATTCTGTCTTCTGTGAGTAACCTTGATCTGTCAGTGCTTAAGACTGTGACTGAGATAGGCGACGAGGGTGGGGTGAACCTCACCATAAGCCGTGTCATGGCTAGGGGAGGACTGCTTTTTCTTGGGTTCTCGGCCATGGAGACGGTGGTGCTGGTGTATATACATGTCATTCGGAGGCGCAGAGGAATGTTGTGTGCTGCCGTGGGCACAAGTACCGTAATAGGCATTATCTGTTCGATAATTGTGATATGTACGCTGGGCACGGGTGCGCTCATGGCGAAGGAGAAAAATATACTATATATAGTGGGAGCCATGGAACTGCCTGGCGGAGTGAAGCTCAGGCCGCTCATGCTGGTGTGCTACCTTGTCATCGTGTTCGGAGTGATGGCTCTGGTTCCAAATGTCATAGGTGGATGGGGCGCTGTGGACAGACTGGGTGTGCGGCACAGATGGATGTGGAAGACATTGTGGGCAATCCTGGCATTTGCCGTATGCCTGTGGGTTGGGATACTGCCCGGACAGCAGGATCGTATAAAGATCATCGCCGGATATCTCATTCTGGTGGATGTTCCCCTGTCGATAATATTGCCGGCGGCATCACTTGCCGGGAAATGGCCTGTAAAAAAATCTGCCGGACTGGCGGCGGTGTTATTGACGGCGTGTATATTGAGTGGGTGTGAATACAAGCCGGTGGAGGATGTGGACTATGTGAATGCGGTCATCATAGAGCGCAGCACGGAGGAGTCTGCCGGCGGCGGGCTGAGATACAGTCTGGTCATAACAGGACTGGACGACGATGAGGATTCCCTGACCGAGGAGGGGGTGTACCAGGTGGATGCCGGCTCATTTGCCGATGCGTGCCGAAGTTACAATGAGAGTCACGCGAAGTTCATTGATACGAGTCATGTGGAGTATGTGGTGGCGGAGAGCGTCCAGGTCATGAATGAGGCGGCAACCGAGCTTGAGAAGGAATTTGCGACCAGCTATGTGACGGTGGTGATCGAGCAGAATATATTGGAGAAATCCGGGGATAACAATACAAATGAATATCTTAAGACGCACTATGAAGGCCAGTGTCTGGCAACATACGCGAGAGATGGGATAGGCGAATAGAGACTTGGATGATCAGGAGGTATTGTTTATGTGGAGAATGTTCAGGGCGGCCATACTGGGTGTCCTCATAGGGATTGTAGGCGGTGTGATATTTGGACAGGTTTCTTATGTGAAGAAATATAAGGATAAGGTGTCCCGCGAGATAATGGCGGATGCGGTCATGTACAACAATTCACTGGATGACAGTGGAAGGGTCATAAGGCTTAAGGTCGATTATGATGGCGATATGAAGTCTGAGGATGATAGAGACGAGCTTGAGAGCTATGTGGGTAACACGGTCATGAAGCAGATCGGCATGTGGCTTGGGGACGACTACAATGAGAATCTGAGTTATATACAGATGCGCCACAATCTTGTCATGGCGATGGAGGATATAAATGACATCGCCCAGAGCGCGGCAAATGCGTGGGGCGTGGATGCCGATGCAAACTCCGGATTTTCTTATGAGTATTTTGGCGATTCAGGGGAGGACTGTCCGCCCGGAATGTATGAGACATTATGTATAGATCTGGGGGATAAGTAGCGTTGAAAAGTTGATTCCCAGGTGTTATACTTTGACCTGTGGTGTGCCCTGGGTGCACCGCGGATTAAAGTATAAGGAGCACATGTCATGGCTAAGGAAAATTTGGTTGTAATATTTGGAGGAAGATCATCAGAGCATGAGGTTTCATGTATATCTGTACAGACAGTTGCTAAGGCGGTTGATCTTGAAAAGTATAATATGACATTGGTTGGCATTACCAAGGATGGAAGATGGTTAAAGGCAGATAATATAGAGAGTATAGCGGATGGAAGCTGGTATGACAGCAAGGTTACAGCAGTGATCTCTCCGGACACCAGAAGAGAGCTTATAGTTTTCTCTGATGCAGGTGTGGAGCGCCAGAAGGTGGACGTCATATTCCCTGTACTTCACGGTATGTATGGCGAGGATGGAACTATACAGGGATTGTTCGAGATGGCAGATATTCCATATGTTGGATGTGGCGTTCTGGCATCGGCAGCATCCATGGATAAATTCTATACGAAGATAATAGTGGATCATATCGGTGTCTCCCAGGCGAGATTCGTACCTGTGCTTGCAGAGGATTTCAGCGACATAGACAGCGCTATGGACAGAGTTGAGGCTGAGCTTGATTACCCTGTATTTGTAAAGCCATCAAAGGCCGGATCATCAAAGGGTGTAAACAAGGCGACTGACAGAGCAAGCCTTCTGTATGCGCTCAATGAGGCTGTAAAGCATGACAATAAGATCCTCGTCGAGGAGACTATAGTTGGCCGTGAGCTTGAGTGCGGAGTCCTCGGTTACAAGGACAATACTAAGGCTTCGGGAGTTGGCGAGATACTTGCCGCTGCTGAATTCTATGATTTCGATGCAAAATACAACAACGCTGAGTCGAGAACAGTTATCGGCGCAGACATCCCTAAGGAAGCAGAGGATGAGATAAGGGAGGACGCTGTGAAGATCTTCAGAGCACTTGACGGCTTCGGACTCTCCAGAGTGGATTTCTTCCTTGAGAATGGAACAAACAGAGTTGTATTCAATGAGATCAACACACTTCCTGGATTTACAGGAATAAGCATGTATCCAATGCTGTGGAATGCCCAGGGATACGATATAAAGAC
>CAVCCL010000198.1:0-10313 GCA_963600665.1 Bifidobacterium catenulatum
ATATGATCTCTACGAATCCTACAACAGCCTTCGCTGAAAAATATTTCAAGAATATCATTCTCGTCAAGAGCATCAGCACCTGCCAGGCTGTTTGTTCCAACATTCTCATAATCCACAAGTAATGCCGCCATAAATACGCCTCCTTATCATTCTCTAAAACAATCAACACTGTTTTACATCATATCTGAATCCTTGTCCATTATTGCGTACATGTGCCATCTACCCGCATAATTACTGGATTTTATACGTTTTGTATACTTTTATAAAGCTTCTATTAAATCATCTTCTTCCCCCTTGCATTTATTGATTTCATCCTGTATTCTCAATGAAAAGTATCTCCCGAGGGAACGTTCATACAACCTGTTAACAAATAATCCAGCTTACCAGAATATCGACAGTGACACCGCAATAATGATGCGTGAATTTGCCAATATCAAGCTTCCACGGAAAGAAAAGGATGGTGGATATAATATGTGTAAAGCAGTAATGGAATTGAAAAGGGAAAGTGAACAAATCGGCGCCGACGAAGCGCTGGTAGCTGCAATAAAAAATGCAATGAAAAACACTAACCAAAAATACGAGGACATCTGCGAAATACTTGGTGTCTCAAAGGCCGATATGGCACGCTACAAAAAAATGATCTGACCTGCAACCTCCAATCAAAACTACAACAGCCAGCCGGGCATTACCTCCGGCTGGCTGCTACATTTTATCAGTTCAGGTATTTCTCCATCACCGTGTTCAATTTTTCAAAATCCAGCGGCTTCGCTATGTGTTCATCCATTCCCGTGTTCTTTGCAAGCTGCACATCCTCAGCAAATGCATTTGCGGTCATGGCTATGATAGGAATCTGCCCTCTTCTTCCTGGCAGTGCTCTTATAGCTGCGGTGGCCTCATACCCATTCATGACTGGCATCTGAACATCCATAAACACTATATCGTACCAGTTCTCGGAGGCATTCTCTATCCTCTCCACAGCCTCCCTGCCATTCTCAACTATCTCCACACCGGCTCCCGTCATTCCTATGATCTCCGATGCAATCTCACTGTTCAGATCATTGTCCTCCACAAGAAGGACTCTCCTGTCCGAATAATCAGATTTTCTGATATTCTTCAGGTAATCCCTGGCGGAGCCATCCGGCTTCTCATTCACTATGCGAACCAGTGTTGCCGTAAGACGTGAACGGAACAACGGCTTGGCAATAAATGCATCCACACCTGCTGCCCTTGCCTCTTCCTCTATCTCACTGTAATCATATGAAGTGAGCACTATGATGGTCACATCCCTACCGATACGCTCTCTTATACGTCTCGTTGCCTCAATGCCATCCATCTTTGGCATCTTCCAGTCCATAATGATCGCAAAGTAATCCTCATTTCTCTCATGCCTTGCATATGCTCTGGCGACAGCCTCCTCGCCCGAGGTTACCCACTCTCCGGCAATTCCTATCTCACCCAGAGTCTGAACCGTACTCTCACAGCATAACTCATCATCATCCACCACCAGCACAGGCAGATTGGCCAGCTCCTTTATCTGATCGATCTCCCTCTCCTTAAGCCTCAGGAATATGGTGACCGTGATCTTCGTGCCTCTGTTCAGGATACTGTCAACCTGAATATTGCCATTCATCATGTTTACTATATTCTGTGTGATCGCCATTCCCAGCCCTGTGCCCTGGATCTTCGTAGTTCTGTTATCATCAGCACGGGTAAATGGCTGGAACATGATCTTCTGGAAATCCTCATCCATGCCTATGCCATCATCCTCTATGCTGAACACATAGCATCCAAGCTCCGACTGGCCGTTTGGCCGTTCCTCGATGGAGAATACTATATGTCCACCATCCGGGGTATATTTGACAGAGTTGCTCATAAGGTTCATAAACACCTGCTGTATTCTCAGTGTATCCCCATATACATCCTCATGCTCGATGTTTTTTATATTCACCTCAAGGCTGTGATGGTGCTCATCCATCTCTGATTTCGCCATGGAGATGAGATTGTCCACAAGCTCTGAGAGATTAAACTCCTCCTCGGCCAGTGATATTCTCCCGCTCTCTATACGTGCCATATCAAGGACTTCATTGACCAGTCCCAGCAAATGTCTGCTGGCTCTGGTTGTCTTGCCAAGGCATTCAAGCACCTTCTCGGGGCAATCTATGTTGGCTCCCGCTATAGCCGTCAGGCCAACGATAGCATTCATAGGCGTTCTTATGTCATGTGACATATTCGTGAGGAATTCGGTCTTCGCCCTGTTTGCCCTCTCTGCAGCCTGATATGCGTCCTTAAGAGCTTTGCGTGACTCTATCTCCTGCTTTTTCTCCTGTGAAATATCCATGGATACCCACAGAACTCTTGTCAGTACACCTCTCTTCCACTCAAGCGGAACAAATGAAGAGCTTCTGTAACAATCCTCCGCTGGATTGCAATACTCAAATTTATACACATCCTCCGCATTTGTAAGATTTTCACGCAGATTTTCCGGCTTCAACAATTCAGATATCGGCGCAAGCGGTGCCAAAGTCTTATACCGGTTTCCCACAAGCCTTACAAAATCACTGTAACGCCCCTCCGGTGGATAGTCCGATTTTATATTGATCATGAAATACTCATAGGAATCCCTTTCCAGATCAATTATGGCGAAATGATCCACCAGTCTTGTGACGCTCTGGAGGAGGTGCCCCATTGCTTCATTGTCCGCAGACATCTGCCTGTGTATCTCAGCCTCACGTTTTGCCGCAGTGATATCCCTAAGGAACATGATCGCATACTGTGATTGCTCACGGTCTCCCCGGAGGATAACATTCCTCGTCCAGCGCTTCTCTCCGTTTATAGTGATGCCACATTCTAGGCTCAGCTCTCCGTCACACTCACCAAGCCTTCTGGCTATATATCTTCTGTCATAGAACCGGGCAACCTCATGCCTGAACTCCTCGCACACGTAATTATCTATAAATGCCGATATGAGTTCATCCCATGTATCGCTGCTCTCAAAGATGGTCATAAGCGACGGCTCAACCTTCATGGAGTCAAATGTATTCTCCTCAAGATTCACGTAATACTCACACAGATTGGTCTTCGTAAAGGCATTGTGGAAAGCATCTGCCTTCTTCCGCTGCATCTCCAGATCCTTCTCCGCATTAATATTGACAAATGTACCTGTTATCCTGCGGGCTGTGCCATCTGTACGCCTTATCACCTCTGCCTTCGCACGGAACCATTGATAATCTCCATCCCGCAGCCGCAGCCTGTACTCCACATCATATTTATATTCATTTGTCTTATCAGTGACCGCGGCCTTCAGACTGTCCAATACCCTGTCCTTATCGGCCGGATGAAGCAGCCTTGTCCAGGAAGATATCTCATTCGGGAAATCTATGATATCATGATATCCCAGCATCGTTCTGAACGCATGACTCCAGTATACTTCCCGGAGATCTCCATCCTCATCAAAGTCGAAATACCACATTCCCGACTTCAGGGCACCATTGATGAGAGTCACATTCTCATGCTCCCAGTCGAGTCTTGCGGACATGATCCACACAGGCGTTCCGTCCCTGTCCACGGAGTCCTCCTTGAATATCCTGACGGTCACCGGAGTTCCATCATGTGTCAGCATCTCACCCTCTCCAAGTCCTCTGATCTGACGGAAATGATCTGCGTCCAGAAAACTTGTATTCTCTCCATAGAACACAGACCTGAGTGATCCTCCTGTACATCGCTGGAATTCCTCATAGCTGTAACCAAGGTTATACAGCATGAAATCACTGACCGACAGGATCGTCAGTTCATCGTCATAATAGCCGATGATCGTTCCAACGGCATTGTTGTTATTGATCGTTCTCTGTATTGTCCGCGAGGCCTCTTCTCCGATCATGGATGCATTACCCAGGCACCCAGCCTCACCATACACTCTCTCATCATTCATTCTAACTACACGCTTTCCTCTCTGATAACATGATAAATACATTTCAGTTAACACATCTTAAGCGCTCGGATCACACAAAAAGCGACTGTCAAAGAATACACTCCGACAGTCGCTTTTAATAAATATAATTATACTCCTCATTGTACATACTGGTTCCAACAGGGAAATTATACTGCAACCGGCTGTCATAGTCCGAAACAGCTCTCTGCTTTCAGACCTTAGACCCATATGGCTTTGTGTCACCGCTTTTCAACGGGTTTACTAAATATTTATTTTTCAAATTCTTTACATATAGATTACAATTCTCTGATTAAAGTATTATAATCATTTGTTTTATTTGTCAAGCATTTATTTAATTATTTTCAGACCTTTTCTGTTTTCCACTTCTTTGACATAACGATATAGAATATGACATTGAGCACGATGCCGACACATGTGGCTATAGGCGCTGCAAGTCCAATATTCGTAAGGCTTGCATCCGGCTGTATACTCATGTAGTACGCCAGTGGAAGTCTCACGAGCAGCGTCTGTATAAGTCCCTGGATCATGACCCACAGCGACTTCTCATGTCCATTGAAATATCCTATCATGCTGAACAGCACCGCCGTAACTATAGCCTCCGGCGCAAAACCCTTCAGATACTCAAATCCTCTCCGGATGACCGCCGCATCGGTGGTGAAGATCGATGTCAGCTTATCACCGAAGAACCATACACCCACGAATACTACTACTCCTACCGTCAGTCCTATGCCCATTCCGGTAAACATGGCTTTTCTCGCTCTGTCCTCTTTTCCTGCTCCGACATTCTGCGATACAAATGAAGCCATGGACTGCATAAGTGAGCTTGGAACCAACATGACAAAGCTGACGATCTTGTTAGCAACTCCATATCCGGACGATGCCTCCAGGCCAAGTCTGTTGATAAATGCACACAGAGCAAGGAATGACATCTGTGTGAGAAACTCCTGCATGGCCAGTGGAAGTCCCACTGAGAGCAATCTTCTGCACTGCCTGTTCAGTCTGAAATCTTTTCCTGATATCTTAAACGGCAGCTTTCTCTTTTTTAACAACCCAAGAGCAAGAACCACACTGACAGCCTGGGCAACAACGGTTGCTATGGCTGCACCCGCAGCATCCAGATGACATCCCGCAACCAGTATAAGGTCACCGACAACATTTACTATACATGCAACAAATACAAATATAAGCGGTGACTTACTGTCGCCAAATCCTCTGAATATCGCAGTGAGCACGTTGTATGCTATGATGAAGAATATTCCTCCTCCGCATATCCTCACATACGATGCGGTAAGGGTGACCGCCTCCTCCGGTGCCTGCATCAGCACAGACAGTGGCCTTGCAAATATCACCATCACCACAGCCAGCACCACGGCCAATATTGCAAATATAGTCGTAGCACCCCCCAGAAGCTCTCCAATCTGATCTGTGTTCTTCTCTCCTATATATCTGGCAATCAACACCGTGACACCCATAGCCAGCGATGTTATCACAAATGTAACCAGATTGAGCACCTGGCTGCCTGTTGATACAGCGGAAAGTCCCGCTGTCGATCCGAATCTTCCAACCACCAGAAGATCAACTGCACCATATGCGGCCTGGAGCACCAGAGCTCCAAGAATCGGTCCCATGAATGGGATCATCTTTTTTATTATACTTCCCTGCGTAAAATCTGTTTTATCCTGTACACTCATCTTATGTCCTGACTCCTTCTACTCATAACATCATAAAGTTTTTCAATTGTCGCTATCATAATGTCTGCATCCTCATCTGTGATATCGTCAAGAGCCTCCCCCAGTCCTGTAAAATACTCGTCAACGTATTTGTCAACAAGATCTCTGCCAGCCTGCGTGCTCCTGATGTACACAAAACGTCCATCCGACTCGGAAGCCTTCTTTTCCACAAATCCAAGGCGCTCCATATCCTTTATCGTCTTTGTCACGCCCGGTCTTGGAAGCCCCAGCTCATCACTTATATCACTGACCTTTACCTCCGCACCGTCAAGCTCCAGCTTTGTTATCACATCAAGATAATGTATATGCGCCGGTGTGACTCCATTTGGAAGTTTGGGCATCATATCCCTGGCTCTTTTTGCCTGATAACATGCATCCATCACCTGTTTTATCTTTTCCTTTGTCATAGCATTCCTTCCTGTAAATTTATCAAATAATAATTCAGTTTGTTATTTTGTATAATTACTTTTGGTAATTACCATCGGTAATTATATTTATATTTTCACTTTTTGTCAAGGGGGATATATAAACTCTTCATATGCTTAAATAAGCCATTTATCCCTATGCAAAAAATGCTCCACCTGATTCTCACACAGGTGGAGCATTCATTATTCAATCCTTTTTCCTAACTACCTTTACTATTCCCACAACCGACTCGATCAGAACCACCGCCACAAATGGTATTCCCGCAAGCGTAATAGCAAACATCATATATTCGATTCCATTTAGCAGATGCCCCCAGTCTCCTGTAGCCTGTGGCACTATCCACATTTCATTGTTGACCAATACACTAATTCCAAATCCAAATATCAGCCCGAATATCAACCACGCCACACATATTATGGCGACATCTTTCAGCCGCTCTCTCTGATTATCGTATATCCATCTCCTAAATATAATATACAAAACTACACATATAGAAGGAACCGCAAATACAACGAACAGGTTATTGCTGTCATTATGCATCTCTTCCATGTAATCAGACAATGTCATAATACTCCAGCATATGAGCTGTACTACCAGACACAGTAATATTTTCTTCTTCATAAGCCAGGCTCCCCCATTACTATAAGTACCAATACTGCAAGCACTACACGTATTACTATCACAACCTTAAGATTACTGCTCGCTCCATTTATATCTACATTTAACATACTATAGTAACATTCCTAGAATTACAATTTAATTAAAATTATAATATGCTTTTACTCAGATCAGATATCTGCCAGCAAGCCCCACGATCACCTGCATCCCGCCGGAAAGCAGCATCACCCACACAGGATTCAGTTTGAATTTTCTGAGCAGAACAACACTTACCGCAAATATCACCACGAGATTCCACTTAGTTCCAGCCAGACTTATCATGTCGATTCCAGACCAGACCGCCGTGACAAATATCGAAACACCCGCTGATGCGATCATCGCCACAACCGCAGGTCTTATTCCTCCGAGCAGTTCCTGAAGGATGTCCTGTTTGCGGTATTTCAGATAAAGTCTTACTATGACTGTGACTATGATACATGAAGGAAGTATACATCCGAGCGTGGCAACCACCGCACCGGCATATCCAGCCACCCGGAGTCCCACAAATGTCGCCGAATTGACCGCTATAGGGCCCGGAGTCATCTGGGATATAGTGACCAGATCCGTGAACTCCGACATGGTCATCCATCCATGTATCTTCACAATCTGCCCCTGTATGAGAGGCATGGCCGCATACCCTCCACCGAAACTGAAAAGGCCTATCTGAAAGAAGCTGAGAAATAACTGTAAATAAATCATCATCTCATTCCTCCTTCATCAGCGCGCTCTCCAGAATTCCCTTCAGAAGTGTCCTCCGTCTTTTTCTGCCCACGTACTTTTCTTTTCTCAAGCTGTCCTCTGCCCAGACCGATAAGTCCACAGGCAATGACTATGAATACAACATTTACCTCCAATATATATGATGCCACGAACGCAACTATCATGATGACCAGCGACAGACCATCCCTCTGCTTAAC
This sequence comes from Bifidobacterium catenulatum, assembly GCA_963600665.1. Lineage (GTDB taxonomy): Bacteria > Bacillota > Clostridia > Lachnospirales > Lachnospiraceae > Coprococcus. The sequence continues at coordinate 7,680 of CAVCCL010000198.1, forward strand.
CACATCTTTTCCCATATCATATGTCACGGAAGCTATGACTGCGGCTACACCGGCCTGCATACCCTCAAGTAACTGGCTGATAATCCAGTTGCTCCTGAACGCATTATAACAGTACGATATGATGGATATGATGACAAATGGCGGTATGATCGTTCCGATTATGGCCACCAGTGCCCCTGCCATGCCGCACAGTTTATAGCCCACCGCTATCGCTCCATTTATCGCGATCGGTCCCGGTGACGACTGGGCTATGGCCACAAGATCAAGCATTTCGTCCTGCTCTATCCAGTGGTTTTCATCCACAAACTTTTTCTTCATAAGAGATACGATGACGTATCCTCCCCCAAAGGTAAAGGCACTCAGATATAATGTTGTTATAAATATCTTCAGAAGAGTCTTACTCTTTTTTTCTCTTTCCATAATATACCTTTCTCGTGAAAACGTTTTCACGCTCCAGGTACAAGTATATGCCTATTCGAGAAATTTGGGAAACATTTTTTATATAAAAGGGGCAGGCACCTTAAAGTGCCTGCCCTGGTCTGTTTACAAACATTTTATTTTATCAGTCTGAACTTCTTCGCAAACCTTACGATAAACCCTCCCTTAGGCATATTGAGAAGTTCCTCCTCCGTATATCCTCCGGCTTTGAGTATAGCCACCGCATAGAATATGATCGCCACAAATACCGCAACGAACATCGCAATCACCCAGTTGCCGAGAAGTTTCCTGCAGCCCTCATATACAATGATCGTGACAACGCCCATGAAGATAGATGCTATAGTAGGTGCAACGTATATTCTTCTGTTGTCCATCTTGCCGGTCTTGTACTTTGTGAGTGAACGCTGATTGAATATGCATATGAGCAGTGAGTTCACTATCGAACCAAATACCAGTGCATATAATGCCCAGTCTGTGCAGTACAGCATAACCACAAGAACCACCACATGTATCACCAGTGCAAGGGTCGCATTGATGACCGGTGCCATCACCTTACCCATGGCCTGAAGCACACTGTTGGTTACAGTTGACTGTGCAAAGAACACTATGGATATAAATCCGAGATACATACATTTGGCTGCCATTGGATCCGCACCTGAGAACAAGAGCTGTATGATAGGCTTAGCCAGGACTCCCATTCCAACCGCACATGGTATGGTGACCAGCATGGACATGCTGAGCGCCTGATTTAACAGCTTGTTGGTCTTCTGCATATCATTTCTTGCATACGCACCGGATATCCCCGGAATATATGCGATTCCAACTGAAGCTGCTATTGCAAGAGGAAGGTTTGTGAGAACTGTGTACTGTCCTGAGTAGATTCCGTACAGCTTTGCCATCTCCAGGGAATCCATGCCCTTCATCTTCATGACCACATAGAATACTTTCATGTCTATAGGTGTGAGCACGTTATACACCACTGCTGCCACCACGATTGGTGTGACTGTGGCAATGATTATTCTGAACAGCTTTCCATAGGATTCCGTGTCAGGACTTGTATCGTTCTTCACAGACTCCATGATACCCTTTCTTCTTCTCGCATAAGCGAAAAGTATGAATATCAATCCTCCAAGGACTCCGGCACCTGTACCCATGGCACTTCCGGCTGAACCATACTTTGCATGCTCAGTTGTTCCAGCGGCAAATGGCTTTGCAAGCATGTACGCAGCGACGATACTGACTACTGCATTTGCAAGCTGCTCTATGATCTGTGATATAGATGTAGGCACCATCGTGTTGTACGCCTGCAGGTATCCTCTGAATATGGCAAGAAATCCTGATATGAATATAGTAGGAGCAAGTATCTTAAGACTCAGGACCGCATTCGGCTGATCGCTGACGAACCATTCTGCACCGAAATACGTGATCAGTGCCGCCACAGCACCCGCTATGACTACATATACAAATGTACAGTAGTATATACGTCTGGCGCTCTTGTACTGTCCCATGGCTATCTTACCAGCAACAAGCTTCGACACCGCTGTAGGAATACTGTATGTGGCGATCATTATGACCATGGCGTATATTGCATACGCTGAACCGTAATATCCATTGCCCTCATCACCAAGTATCTGATACAGAGGTGATCTGTACAGAAGTCCGATTATCCTTGACACAATTCCGGCTCCCGCCAGAATTCCTGCCTGAAGTGCCAGATTGCTTCCCTTTCCTGATAGCTTGCCTTTCTTTGCCGTACCGGTATTTGTACTCATATCTAACTCCTTATTGCCATTTCTAAATCACTGTTGTAAAATTCAATTTGTATCTTTGATATATGTCACAAACTATATATATACCAATTTTATGCAGTTAATTCAACCATAATATTTATAAACACGATGCATATTATGACCAAATATACCACAAGGAGGAACTTTAACCATGGAATACTCTTCACTTCCAAAGGATCCTATGGTGCTTCTCAGCTTCATCAACACGAAGCTCAGAGATGACTATCCAAGTCTTGACGAGCTCTGTAGCTCACTGTGTGTAAATGCAGATGACATCAAGAGTAAGCTCGCATCCATCGATTATTCATACGATGCAGAAAAGAACAGATTTGTGTAAAAGCAAATCTGTTCTTTTCTCTTTTGTCAGACAGGGACAGCATCTGCTTTCCCCGTGCTGATATTATGT
>CAVCCL010000199.1:0-4704 GCA_963600665.1 Bifidobacterium catenulatum
ATACATAACAGAGCACTTTAAACACCACAGCACTGGCAAAGCCCAGTACGCAGGACACTAAGAACAAATTCAACACAAACAGAAGAACCGCCTGAGAGAATCACATTCAAAATCCAGATTTTCTCAAGCGGCTCTTTTTATGTTCAATAAACATTTATCCAAGATTTTTTTATACATTATAAACATCCCCTCTATTTCATCACATCTAAGTAAAAAATCTTACTACAAATTAATCCAGGCTATCACCACACACAATCAAACAACGATAAACCACATATCTCCAAGAACAGGCACGCAGATAAAAAATAACCATATATATGCCAGTCGTTAGTGAAGGCGCCCTTGGTTCGATCAGTTACCTGCTAAGGCGAAGCAAACAACGCCCTTATCGTTTGCGTAGCCGCATGCATATGTAACTGGTCGAACCAAGGGAAGCCGAACGTGACTGCATATATATGGTTATTTTTTATCGTCCGTGCCGTCCGTCACCTACGCATTTGCAAGCTGACGTCCAAGCTCCTTACACTCCTCAAGACCTTCTGCATCAGGTGTCTCATGGCACATAAGACCAGCACCGCCTACGAGCTCTGCGCCTGCTGACATCATTCTTGACTCCCAGTCACGCATCCACTCACCGTCTCCCCAGCCGTATGAACCGAAGAGTGCGATCTTCTTGCCTGAAGCAAATCCCTCTACCTCAGCAACAAATGGCTCCATCTCAGCCTCCTCAAGCACCTCAGCACCCATAGCTGGGCATCCAAGTGCGAATACAGGCTCATCCTTAAGTGCATCAGGTGTGATGCTGCTTACGAAGACTACCTCTGCTTCCTTTCCGGCCTCTCTCACGCCGTCTGCGATAGCCTCAGCCATCATCTGTGTATTTCCGCCCTGTGTCCAGAATACGATATTAATTTTGCTCATGTTGATCCTCCTTAAGAAAATATATGTTATAGAGTCTTACCCTATACATCCTTGTGTTCTGCATTTGTCTACATGATTCTCTAAGCTGCGCTTCTGCTCGCCGTGTACATTCCCATGATGTCTCTCATGTGAAGTCCATTTGAGAGAAGCTGTATAAGGCGCTCCTCTGCGCACTCAAATATATGGAATGTCCTCTGCTTTGACTCGGCATCCTCGTATACCTTCCAGTAACCGGAGCAAAGTGCATTTCTGCCGCTCTGCCGGATAAATCCCTCCACGTCTTCGGGTGGATATCCCAGCAGCAGTCCCATTTCATGAGGGAACCATTCCTTGCCGAGCGCACCGTCGCCACCAGCCAAATCTGTCTGTGCCGGCTGCTTCGATGTGAATCGTCCTCTGCTCTTTAAGTACTGCTGATACTTCTCACGGAATTCTGCAAGTATCTCAGGCAGATCCATATCCTCGTATCCCAGCTCTGATAAGAGCCTTTGCACATCATCCCTCTGGACAAATGCCCTGAGTTTTTTCACATTGTAGATAAATACATTTACCCTGCCACAGGTTGCCCCCAGTGTGTACATACATATATCGCTGTCTTTAAGTATCTCCACCATCTGGCGATATCCGCTGAGCTTTATGTTCAGAAGATTTGACACCTTCACTCCGGTTATCACCGGTGCGCACTGAAGTGCCATCTGAAGTTCCACATCGCCGAGCTCCATGCCCTTCATGATCTCCCATGTATTTTCACTCATGCAATAGCCTCCTTGTGACAAATATCTCTATAAGTTAGTCTTTTCTAACTTCATCAAAAATACTACAGGATTCCCCTCTGAACGTCAATAACCCGGAGTGAGACATTTTCTCACTCCGGGTTATCTTATTGATTAAAAATATACATTTATAAATTCTGCTTTATCATCTTTCTGCGTGGCTCCTTATTTACACCTGTTACCATATTGAGCATTCGCCACACACCATATGCACAGATTCCACACACAGCCACAGGTACAAGGAGCACTACTATGACTCCTGTAAACAGGTATCTAAAACATTTCATCACATCACCTTTCCTCATATCTCCTGCTGTCTCAATGCACACATGAACATTACAACATATTGCCTATAAGCTTATCTTCTTAGAAAGCAATACCGCACTTCCTATATAACTGCCGATCATGCATATAGTGTAGAGTGTGAACTGCGGAAGGGACGCATAAATCGCATCGAGCATTGTAGTTGCCTGCATTCCCGCTCCAAGATGTGGAAGCTTAAATGCAACATAGCTCATAAGCACATAGAGCACTACGAAAAGTACAAAACTTACAACACCCTTGATCTTCTTGTTCTGAAGAACCGTAGAAGACAGTGACACTGCAAGGTATGCAATAGTGATCATTGTAAAGAACTGTATGAGTAAAACTACTATAAATCCAGCAAGGTTCGCAATGATCGATCCGAGCGATGAACCATTTGTTCCAAGAATGTCGTTCAGCATAATCTCCATACCGGCTATATTGCTGTTGTGCGACTTGATCACGTTGTAATCGACCACCATAATTATTCCAAGAAAAACAACAAGTGTCGCACCAGTGAGCAATATCGACAGAAGTTTTGCACCGATGATCTTGAAGTTTGAAAGTGGTGTCATGAACACCATGTATCCCGTCTTATTCTTCAGATCCTGACTGTAAATTATCACACCATATACAAGCACGAACATATAAGCGGCAAATCCACCCATTATAAGGAATATAATTCCAAGTCCTACAAATATATCCTTTTTCCCAAACACTCCTATCAGGAACAGCAATTCCGCTGCGGCAAGAGCCGTTATAACAACCAGAAGTGGAAATATTCCACGTCTGTATTCATATTTCATCATCTTTAACATAACCATTCTCTCCTTTATATATTTCGTCGAAACCGATTCCGAGTATGAACTTCGTTCATATCGGTTCCTCCTATGCATATATTTCCTTATACATATCAACTATCGACTTACCCTTGTTCACACGGAGCTCCTCTGCATCTCCCTGAAGCACACAGGTTCCGTTTTTGATAAAGAATGCGTGATCCACGATCCTCTCAAGTTCATCCACAAGATGACTGGACATGATCACTGCTGTGTCATCAGATATATTTCTTACTATCGTGTTGATGATCTTCTCCCTTGCTATGATGTCTATTCCGTTGAGCGGCTCATCAAGCATGACGATCCTGCTGTCTCTGGACAGTGTCACTGCTATCTTGAGCTTTGCCAGCATTCCTGATGACATGCTCTTTGCCTTCTGGTCTGGATTGAGCTCCATCTCTGCAAGCAATTCCATATATTTGCCATAGTCAAAGTCATCAAAAAAGTCTCTGTAATACTTTCCTATGTCCTTGCAGTTCATATATCCGAAGAAGAACGCCTCAGTCGGCATATATGCTATGTCCTTCTTTGACCTGTATGTCATAGGCACTCCGTCTATGGTGATGGAGCCTGAATCCGGCTTGACCAGTCCGGCTATGATCTTCATAAGTGTTGACTTTCCACTTCCATTTGGACCGAGCAGCGCATATATATGTCCCGGCTCTATCTCCAGTGACAGATCGGATATGGCTGTGGTCGTGATATACTTCTTAACCAGATGTTCGCATTTTAACATTGTATCATTTCCCTTCTTTTTTATTTACTTCCCATAGTGTTTTTTCAGTAACTCAAGGATCTCATCCGGTGAGAATCCCATACCGGTGAGCTGTTCGTCAAATCCCTGTATAAGTTCTTCTATCCTCTCCTTTTTCAGGTCGTCTATCACCTTGACATCCTCCGTCACAAATGTTCCTATTCCACGTCTGGTATAGGACAGCCCCATAGATTCCATCTCACTGTAAATCCTCGCTGCAGTATTCGGATTTATCTGATATTCTATGGCAAGCTCTCTCGACGACGGAAGCTTTGATCCCAGAGGCAGTGTGCCTGCTATGATCTTCTGCTTTATATCCTCTATGACCTGAAGATATATGGGGATATTCGTCTTAAATTCCATCACACACCTCCTCTTTGTATGGTACCTATCTCTTCTGTACTGCTGTACTAGTTGAATAGTACACTAGTATTATAGTTCTGTCAACTGTATTTTTGAAATAATATATTTTTTAAGTTTTTAGCTATCTGTATTGTAGATCATGTATCGGTCATCGCATCACACTGGCTTATTGACCGCAATTTATCTCATATGCACTGTTTTCCATTAAAAAGATAAAAAATTATCCGTAAAACACATTATTTTATGTCCTACGGATAATTTTTTAATTATTTTTCTTTTTTGTCCTTTTTTCATCTATTTGGAGATAATTTTGTATCTTTTCCCTGGTTATCCCGACAACCACTAGAGAATTCATACAAATAAAATTTCTAGCAAGCCTTAAGCACCAGCTCTCTCAGCTCGCATACACTCTCATATAGCCTCTCCACCCTGTCCGCAAATGTCCTTGTGGAGAATTTATCTGCCGACTGCACTGCATTCTGTCTGAGCTGCTGCCTTGAAGCCGCACTCATATCAAGCCATTTTACCAACGCATTTTCAAATGATTCCTCATCCGTGAATTCCCATCCGTTCTTCCCCGGATCAACCACATCGATAAGACATGGATCCTCTTTGCACAGAAGTGGGATTCCGGCTGCCAGAGCCTCCACATATGTAAGTCCCTGAGTCTCACTTGTAGATGCACTCACGAAGAAATCGCCGGCCTGATAATACTCTGCCACCTTATCCGGCTCGATCATCCCTGTAAATA
>CAVCCL010000200.1:0-9104 GCA_963600665.1 Bifidobacterium catenulatum
CTCTCCGGTCGTGATATCACACACCGCCACGCCATACTCCTCATTACAGCCAAATATACACATGAGATAGTTATTTCTCGTCTCATCAAGAATAGCCTGGGACATATTTGTACCAGGCGTAACTATACGTATAACTTCTCTCTTTACTATACCCTTTGCGAGCTTCGGATCTTCCATCTGCTCACATATGGCTACCTTGTAGCCCTTCTCTATCAGCTTGTTAAGGTATATGTCACAAGCATGATACGGGACACCACACATCGGCGCCCTCTCCTCCTGACCACAGTCCCTGCCGGTCAGTGTTATCTCAAGTTCCCTGGATGCCGTCAGGGCATCGTCGAAGAACATCTCGTAGAAATCTCCCAGTCTGTAGAAGAGAATACAGTCCTTATACTGATTCTTAACTTCCATATACTGAGCCATCATTGGTGTTAATGCTGCCACTTCAACTACTCCTATTCTGCTAATTCACCCATGTAATAAAATCCCTTGCACTCAACAAGCTTTACATTAAGTATCCTGCCAACCATCTCCGCACACCCAGGGAAATGGACAAGTATGTTGTTGGAGAGTCTTCCAGTCAGAAGGCCATCGCCCTTCTCGTCAAAGCCCTCAACCAGAACCGGCTGTGTCTGTCCCTTTATCGCAAGGGTCTTCACATCACTTATCTCCTGCACACGCCTTAAAAGCCTGTTGTATCTGTCCTGTATCTCTTCCTTTGTGGAACCGTTCTCCATGCCTGCAGCAGGGGTGCCGGTTCTCTTTGAATATATAAATGTAAATGCAGTGTCATACTGCACCTTCTCAACCACGTCCATGGTCTCAAGGAAATCCTCCTCGGTCTCACCAGGGAAACCGACAATGATATCTGTGGTAAGTGAGATCTCCGGAACCTTCGCCCTTATGCGGTCAACCAGTGCAAGGTATGACTCCTTTGTATACCTTCTGTTCATGGCATTCAGGATCTTCGTCGAGCCCGACTGTACCGGCAGATGGAGATGTCTGCAGATCTTTGGATTCTCCGCGATGACATCTATCAGTTCATCCGACAGATCCTTTGGATGTGAGGTCATGAATCTTACTCTCTGTATCTTCTCTATGGCACACACGCGCCTCAGCAGTTCCGCAAATGTGATCGGATGCTCAAGGTTCTTGCCATATGAATTGACATTCTGTCCGAGGAGCATGATCTCCACCACTCCGTCGTCAGCAAGCCTCTCGCACTCAGCTATGATATCCTCCGGATTTCTGCTTCGCTCCCTGCCTCTGACATACGGAACTATACAGTATGTACAGAAGTTGTTGCATCCAAACATGATATTTACACCTGATTTGAATGGGAATTCCCTCACCGCAGGAAGATCCTCCACGACCTCCTTTGCATCCTTCCATATATCTATGACCATACTTCCGGATTCTATCCTGCTCACAAATATCTCAGCAAGCTTATATACATTGTGTGTTCCAAATACCATATCGACAAACCTGTAGCTCTTGCTTATGGTTGTCACCACATGCTGCTCCTGCATCATGCATCCACACAAAGCTATCTTCATCTCAGGATTCTTCTCCTTGAGGTGCTTCATGAGACCAAGGTGACCATAAACCTTTCTGTTGGCATTCTCCCTCACCGTACATGTGTTATATATGATAAAGTCCGCATGTTCGGACTCGGTCCTAACATATCCCATCTGCTCCAGTATTCCGGCAAGCTTCTCGGAATCCCTGACATTCATCTGACAGCCAAATGTCTGTATGGAACAGGTAAGGTCACGTCCCAGCTCTTTGCTCCTTGCTGTGACATACTCCCTGCCCTTTTTTATAAAATAATACTGCCTCTCCGGTTCCTCAAGCGGAGCTGGAAGCCCCAGATCTATGCCGTCAATAACTTTTTCCAAATCATTCATAATCTCTATGTATCCTTATCTATTTCTTTAAAGCTGCGCAAATCCGTCTGGAGTTATTCCTCTATGCCCAGCTTACCAAGTATCCTGCCTATGTTATCCATGGTATTTTTTACGCTGGAATCCGCAGCATCCATCCTCATCTGAGTCTGTATATCTGCAAGATCGATATCCCTGTAATGATCCAGTGCCGCGATGTAATCAGGATCATTCTCAAAATGAACCTTAAGTGCCCTCTTGGCATCCTTATAACCGAGCAGGCTTCTGAACTTTACTGAATTTGCGGAGAAATTCAGGGTTCCATCTATCAGATCTCCCAGACTTACACTTGGATATATCTCTATGATATCAGCATCTGTATACGCAGATATGTCTTTCTTTGAGTCCGGATTAAGACCGCACACTATTATATTCCTGTATCCCATATCATACAGAGGTTTCACCGGAACATTGTCGGCGAGACCGCCATCACAATACTCTTTACCGTTATAAGTCACAGACTCATAGAGCATAGGCAGGGTGGATGATGCCATGACAACTGTCCTGATCTCCTCCGCATCCATTCCTGCAAGGCTTATATACTCAGCCTGTCTTTCGCCCTCCTGCACACACTCAGCTATGGTTGCATATACCGTAATCTCAGTCTCTGACAGCTTCTTATAATCCACATAGCTGTCCATGAGCCTTATCATCTCTCTGCGTGACATGAATCCCGGCTTGTCATTAAACATCAGATCAGGATCAACGTCAAACACCGTCTCAAAGTGTATCTTCTTCCATGCTTCCTCGCTTCTGTCAGGATCATTGCATGCGAAGAGCACGGCATTTATCGCACCTATGGAAGTTCCTGATATGGCTGTAACCTTGTCCATAAGTCCATACTCTGCAAGCGCTCTGTACACCCCGAGCTGGTACGCTCCTTTACCGCCGCCACCGCCAAGGCACAGCGCATAGCTGTCAGCCATCTCACCGGACTGAGTGTGTCCTGTAACTTTTCCGGCATCATCCGCCCCGGCATTTTGCAGCTTATCCATCTGTATCTTCTTTTCAAGTTCAGCGATCTTTGCTGTTATCTCGTCTCTGTTCATTGACCCTCCATTATGATATAACTTCCGATTCTGTTACTATGATATGTGGTCTGATATCTGTAGGTTCACTGTCTATCTTATCAACTATCTGGAATTCATATGCCAGTGCCACCGTGACAAGCCCTGCATGCCTCGCCAGATATCTGTCGTAATACCCTCCGCCAAAGCCTATGCGGTTACGGCTGTGATCAAATGCAATCCCGGGCATGAACATAAGCGCATCTTCGATCTCCTCAAAATCATCAGAAATCGGTTCGAGTATCCCAAAGTTTCCGGATGCAAGTTCCCCGTAGTCTGTGATCTCAATAAACTCCATGTCTTGTCCATAAACCTTTGGGACAAATACATGCTTTCCGTCCGCCCACGCCCTCTCAACTATGAGCCTTGTATCCACTTCGTTCCCTTTGGAGATGTATGCACATATATTGATGGCATTCACATATTCAGGAAGCCCTGACAGCCGACTGCATATAAGCTTTGATCTCTGCGCACGATCATCCCTGTCCATGGCATTTCTGACCGATTTTATTCTTTTTCTTATAACTTCCTTGCTGCCGGAATTTACACTATCCTCGCTATTCATAAGCCAGCCTATGCCTTTCTGGTAGGATCAAGATCCTGAAGTCTGGTTATGGAACCATCCTTCTCCTTGATGTCTATATTGTTCAGGGTGCTCCTGAGATTATTCTTTATCGCAAATATATATTCCTGTCTTAACTGCTGCTGTTCCTTCTTCTCAGCATCAGTAAGTCCCTCTGCCTTTGACTTGTGATATAACTCGTTTATACGGGCGATCTTTGCCTCATCGATTATCGTCTCTTTCATAACTATATAAGATACTCCTTGTTTAATATAAATCTCACCACATCAAAATCATGATCCTTGTATGCAGTGAACAGAGTTCCAATGCTGTCACCATTCATGACCTTAACAATATTGTCCATATCCGCACCGGATACAATTACCATATCCGAATTGGAGTTGGTTGCGATCCTGGCGGCTGCGATCTTCGTAGTCATTCCGCCGGTTCCGTACTTAGAACCCGCACCCTTACCCATATCCATTATATGGTCGTCTATACAGTTCACCTCTGGTATAAGCTTTGCGTCAGGGTTATTGTGTGGATCATCAGTGTACAGACCGTCTATATCCGTGAGAAGTATCAGGAGGTCCGCATGGATCATGGATGCAACTATGGCAGACAGTGTATCATTGTCGCCAAATGCCACGCTGTCATCCAGCTCATCGATGGCAACCGTATCGTTCTCATTGACGATCGGTACGACACCGAGCTGAAGAAGCTCGTTGAATGTATTGATGGCATTCTTTCTTCTCTCATCCGACGATATAACGTCAAATGTCAGCAGTACCTGGGCTGCTGTGCTGTGATACTCTTGAAAAAGCTTCTGATATATCATCATTAGCTGTCCCTGTCCCACTGCAGCACACGCCTGTCTGAGCGAGGTCGTCTTAGGTCTTCTGGCAAGTCCAAGAGCCTGTACTCCGACTCCGATGGCTCCCGATGATACGAGGACCACATCCTTGTCCTGATTTCTCAGATCACATATGATGCGCACCAGCTTCTCAAGCTTTGTATAGTCAAGTCCACCCGTCTCCTCGTGAATAAGTGAGGATGAACCAATCTTTATTACTATCTTTTTCTTGTCTTTCAAATACTCTCTATCCATTTATATTCTCCTGTGTACCATCTGTTATTGCCTCATTGCTGAATCTGGATGCTATGGCCTCGGCCACCTTCATACCGTCGACAGCGGCTGAGGTTATTCCCCCTGCATAGCCCGCGCCTTCCCCGCACGGGTATATACATGTTTCCTCACAACGCAGCTCATCGCCTCGTACCATACGAACAGGTGATGATGTCCTGGCCTCGATTCCTGAGAGAACTGCATCGTCTGATGAGTATCCCGGCATCCTCTTATCAAAGGACACAACTCCTTCTATTATAGCATCCTTTATATACTCTGGCAAACAGCATTTGAGGCTGGTAAGCCTGTACTTACCCTTTATCTGAGGCGTAACACTTCCAAGCTTTTCCGTAGGAATATCCCTTCTGTAATCTCCAAAGAGCTGTACCGGGACAGCCCCCTGTCCGGCCTCGTATGCGGCCTTCTCCCATCTTCTCTGAAACTCCATTCCAGCAAGTGGATGATCAGAGCCGTAATCCTCCGGGGTCACATTCACCACAATGGCACTGTTGGAATTCTCTCCATCCCTGCCACTGTAGCTCATACCGTTTACACACGTCTCACCGGGCTCGGATGATGCATTCACCACATAACCTCCAGGGCACATACAGAATGAATATACAGCCCTGCCGTTTGACGCCTGATGCGTCATCTTGTAGTCTGCCGCCGGCAGCAGCTTTGCATATGCCGGATCATCCCCATACTTCATGACATCTATATCAGATCTTCTGTGTTCAATACGAAGTCCCATGGCAAATGGCTTTGGCTCCATCGGAACACCTTTTTTGTAAAGCATCTCCACAGTATCCCTTGAGCTATGTCCAAGTGCCAGAACAAGGGCATTTGTCCTGTATTCCTTCTCACTGCCATCTGAAAGGTTCTTTATATGTACACACACCTCATCCTGTGTGATCTGGTCATAACCGGTAAAGAGGGAATCAAAATGCACCTCTCCGCCAAGTCTCTTTATATCCTCACGCATATTCCTGACTATGCCTGAAAGTACATCAGTGCCGACATGTGGCTTATTTATATACATTATGGACGGATCTGCACCATACTCCACAAATGTCCGCATGACCTCAGTGCGTCTGCCCGAGCCATCCTTTATAACCGTATTCAGCTTGCCATCTGAAAAGGTTCCTGCGCCCCCCTCTCCAAACTGTACATTACAATTTGGATCAAGTCCTTCCTCACCCTTCCAGAATCTCTCTATATGCTCCATTCTCCTGTCAACATCCATGCCGCGCTCAAAAACAACCGGTCTGTATCCAGCTCTGGCAAGATACAGTGCAGCAAATAAACCACCCGGTCCTGTTCCTATTACCACAGGCCTATAGGTCATTTTGACATTTCCCGGCTCCGGAAATCTATATTGGGCAGCATTTGTTAACATAATATTATTATTGTGAAGTCTTTTCAATAATTTTTCCGGATTCGGAACATCCACATCTATGGATGCAATATATTTCACCTGGTTTCTCCGCCTGTCATCAAGAGACAGCTTGAAAAAACTATACTCATATTCCCTGTCTGTCTTCAAAGTCTTTTTAATAACACTTCTAACATCTGCCTCTGTAAATCCAAGCTGCAGTTTTACATTGTTAATTCTGATCATCTTTTATTCTCTTTCCTGCAGACTCCCCGGCTCTCATGCCGCTTATAACAGCCCACATTATATTATATCCACCACATTTGCCGGTCACATCGACATACTCTCCAGCGGCGTATAAGCCTCTGTGTCCATCAAGTTCCAGGTTATCTGCCCTGAGCTGCAATGTGTCGACTCCACCGCTTGCCGCCTGGCTGTCCTCATAGCTGCCGAATCCATCTATGTTGAATCTCATATGTTTGAGCATATCACATATAGATGTTATATCAGCCGCGTCAAGTCCGGCCGCTTCAGAAACTTTGATACCAAGACTTTTTATTATATACCCGGCGATCTTCTCGTTGACAATACCATTGAGCATCGCCTCGACTCTCCGTCTGCCATTTACCTCGGCAAATCGTTTCATCCTGTCCGCCAGCATATCATCACTGATGTCCGGGACAAGTTCAAGTTCTATGTATGGCTTTTTGCCAGTCTCCATCAGGTCTATACACTGTATACTCATATTAAAAACCGCTATGCCCGAAAGATATCCCGATGCAAACTGAACCTCACCTCTCTCGTGGTCATACTCCTCTCCATCGCAAATGAGGCGGACAACAGCCTTTGCACGTACTCCTGACATATCAGACATATCTTCATGGCATTTTAATTTACACAGAGCCGGATGCGGTTTCACAAACCGTACATTCAGATCATCCAGAAGTCTGTATACTCTATCGGATCCGCCAAGTTTTGGCGCAGCCGCACCTCCGGGTGCAAGTATCACCTGGGCCGTCCTATACCCGCCTTTGTCTGTGTCTACAATATATGTACCATCTTTTCCCTGTTTTATACTCAGGACTTCCTCCGATGTGCTGTTTTCTATACCAAGAATTTTGAGCCTGTCCGTCAGCGCCCACACTATGGTAGACGCCTGCAGCGATGCGGGATATATATATCCATTATCATCATAGCTGGAAACACCAAGACTTTCAAAAAAATCCATGACATCATTATGACTGTCCGTTGTTACGAACTGAAATGGGAAAAATTCATTTGCACTGGAATAGCACGACAGATCAAGCTTCGTATTTGCAATGTTACATTTGCCATTTCCAGTCGCATACAGCTTCTTTCCGAGTTTTTTGTTTTTGTCTATAAGCTTTACCGAAGCCGATGGCGCTGTCTCTTTTGCTTTTATTGCGGCTGTCATTCCAGCCGGGCCACCGCCGATAACTATAATATCATAAATCATTCCGATACACCTTTCCCATAATCATTTATCATACGTTTTACAGGCTGTCAATAAACCTGTTCATGTCATCTATATCATTGAAATACACGTGCTTGTGGATCAGTTCTCTTATACGTTTGTCCAACGAATCCACTGTACGAGTCGTCTCCCTGCACAGACTGCCAAATCTGTTGTACACCGCCACATGTCCATTATAAGTGCTCACATAGAAATTGCCATGTGGTGTTCCACCCTCAGCAGCGATCACAAGCCCTCCGTAAAGCTCCGGTTCACTCTCATTTGATATGGGTAATATATGCCCGCTATCCATACCATCAAATTCTCTATACACACTTTTACTGTCTCCGGATCTGCACGCCGTGCTAACCACGATCTCTCTAGTTATAAAAGATAACACAAATACCGCTATAATGATAACAAAAAAATACATAATTCTTTTAAACATACCCACACCTTCTCTTCATAACAAAAACAGAAGACAGGATATTCCATCCCATCTTCTGTCCTTGTTAATATATGTGGTTTATGTCTGTATTATTCCCATACAACTCCGGCCTTATTATCACTCTCAAATACTGTGACATAGGTCTTGCCCGGATTGAGCTGAAGTTCTTTTCCATCTGCTGTTGAATACTTTGTCACAGAGTCATCGGTTGATTTTGTCCATGTGATAGGAACGATCTTTCCGTCTGAAACATAGTATCCGTCTCCTGTGCCAACGAGATCGATCATCTGTCTGTCGTGATCATCAATGCTGGTGTAGTGAGCAAACTGTATGATGATATTCTTGAATGTGAGCTGCTTTCCTGTGAGGTCATCGATCTGCTTGTCACCATACTGGAATCTGTTATATACTTTATTCTTTGAATCGTATTCGAACCAAGGCTGTGTGTAAACTGACATGTTGAGTGTGAGCTTGTTTACAGATTCGCCCTCAGGAACTGTATCTTCCTCATTGAACTCAAACTTGCTCTTGTATCCCTTGTTGTGGGTAGTTGAGCATCCAAGATAATCAAGACCTGCCTTGATCATATCGCTGTTGGTGTACACATTGTGTGGAGCCTCGCGGTCTGATGATCTGTAGAAGGAAACTGATCCCTCTCCGCCAAGTCCGCTTATATGATCTATACCTGTCTTGTCAAGCTCCTCCTGTCCCTGTGGCGACTGGCCATAATGCATGTATATGGCATCAAATTCCATGGCAGTTGTAACATAGTAAGGTCTGCAGCTTCTGATCGAACCGACCTTCTCAAGATTGTCATAGTCGTTGTATATGGCAAGCATTCTCGTTATTCCGCCCTCAACGACAAACTCATATAAAACATCAGCCTGGCCTATGCCTGACTGAGGAATCGCATTCTCAATGTTGTTGATCATTATAGCGATCGGTCTTCCGTACTCTTCCTTTCTGTCGGTGTTCCATTCGCCTGTAAGATCATTGTATACTCCCTCATGGTAAGTCTCATCAACTGCTGTGGCAGACTTCATCATATCAGCCTGTGATACATCCACCTCTGCCTTAGCCTCCGTTGTAGTGACATTCTCCTCCGTTTTCTT
>CAVCCL010000201.1:0-5598 GCA_963600665.1 Bifidobacterium catenulatum
CATTGGGAGTGTGTATGCATAGTTGGATGCATGTATTACATTTGCTGCCTGGTCTGCTATGGCCTTTGCCACCTTCTTGTTTGCATTTCCCGCGCTGCTTACCGCTATTCCTGCGAAGAAGTCGAGGTATCTATCACCGTTATCTGCGTACACATACATGCCATCGCCCTTCTCCTCTATGAATTCCCATCTTCTGGACTGCTCTGCCAGATATGTATCTACTATCTCTAAAAGTTCTTCCCTTGTATAACCTGATTCACTAACCTTCATCTTTCTCTCCTTTTGTATACTCTCCAGTATATCTGCAAATATCCGCCCATATTATAACAGGCATTCCGCATACATTATATACACAAAGCCCGCCACTGGCAAGCGTTCGTGAAATATAACAGATAAATACCATAACCACTGTTAAAAAGGACTGTGCCGTGAGGTACACCTCAAAGCACAGCCCTTTTATATTTATGCATTTCTCTGTATTATCTTGCAAACTGGGAATTGTACAGATTCGTGTAGAAGCCGCCCTTTGCAAGCAGTGTCTCGTGATTTCCCTGCTCGATGATGTGTCCGTCCTTCATTACAAGGATGACATCTGACTCCTTGATGGTCGACAGTCTGTGTGCAACCACGAAGCTTGTTCTGCCCTTCATCATCTTGGCAAATGCTCTCTGTATCCTTATCTCAGTTCTCGTATCTATGGATGATGTTGCCTCATCCAGTATGAGCATAGGTGGAAGATCCAGCATTACTCTGGTTATACAGAGGAGCTGCTTCTGGCCCTGCGACAGGTTGCCTCCGTCCTCTGTTATATATGTGTTGTAACCGTCAGGAAGTCTCTTGATGAAGCTGTGTGCATGTGACTGCTTTGCAGCCTCGATGATCTCCTCATCCGTGGCGTCCGGTCTTCCATATGCTATGTTGTCCCTTATCGTACCGCTCTTGAGCCAGGTCTCCTGAAGCACCATTCCGTAGTTGCCTCGGAGGCTCTTTCTTGTGACCTCTCTTATGTCATATCCATCCACGGATATGCTTCCGGCATCCACGTCATAGAATCTCATGAGCAGGTTGATGACTGTACTCTTACCACAGCCTGTAGGTCCCACTATGGCTATCCTCTGTCCATCCTTCACGTTCAGGTTGAGGTTCTTGATGAGCTCCACATCCTTGTTGTATGAGAAGTCAACATTCTTCAGGTTCACCTCACCGTGAACGTCTGTGAGCTCATGTGCACCTGCAGGCTCTGCGATCTCAGAATCCTCGTCTATAAGCTCAAACACTCTGGCAGCCGATGCCAGCGCGTTCTGAAGCTCTGTGATGACTCCTGATATCTCGTTGAACGGCTTTGTATACTGGTTGGCGTAGCTCAGGAAACTTGTGAGCTGTCCGACTGATATAAAGCCCTTTATCGCTGTTATGGCACCTATGATTCCAACGCCTGTGTACACAAGGCTGTTGACAAATCTTGTACTAGGGTTCGTTATGGATGAGAAGAATGTAGCCTGAAGTCCTGCCACATTGAGTCTTCCATTTATCTCCTGGAATCTGTCACAAGTCTCATCCTCCATGGAGAATGCTGTGACTACCTTCTGGTTCTCAACCATCTCATTTACAAGGGATGTGAGCTCACCCTTGATCTCAGCCTGCTTCTTGAACATGCTGTATGTTCTCTTTGCTATGAATGATGCAACGAAGAGTGATACCGGAGTGATACACACAACAACCAGTGCTATGATCCAGTTGATCGACAACATGAAGCACAGTGTACCAACGATGGTCATTACTCCTGTGAAGAGCTGTGTAAATCCCATCAGGAGTCCGTCTGAGAACTGGTCTACATCAGCTATGATCCTGCTGACTATGTCTCCGTGTGTATGTGAGTCCACGTATGAGAGCGGCAGGTTGCCAAGCTTCTCATATGCCTTTGTTCTTACATCATTTACAACCTTGTATGTGATCCTGTTGTTGAGCACGTTCATGATCCACTGCGCAACAGCCGTTATGATGACCACAACAACAAGCTTTGCAAGCATTCCCTTAAGTCCTGTGAAGTCTACATTTCCTGGCCCAACTACCTTATCAACCGCATGTCCCATGATGATCGGCGCATACAGTGTGAGCACAACCGATACGGCTGCACATATGAGTGACAGAACCACGAGGAATCTGTATCTCTTGATATACTTCAGTATTCTGAGTATCGTCTTTTTATTTACTGATTTGTTACCATTATCTTTACTCATGAGCCAGTTCCTCCTCCGAAAGCTGTGACTGACATATCTCCCTGTATACCTCGCAGGAAGAAAGCAGTTGCCTATGAGTTCCTATTCCGGCTATCTGACCATCGTCCATGACTATGATCTTATCCGAATTCATGATGGTCGACGCTCTCTGTGACACGAGGAATACTGTCATGCCCTTCGTCTTTTCCCTGATGGCCTTTCTGAGAGCCGCATCTGTTGCAAAGTCAAGCGCTGATGCACTGTCATCCAGTATCAGTATCTCCGGCTTTCTTACGACCGCTCTGGCTATGGTAAGTCTCTGCTTCTGTCCTCCTGACAGGTTCTTACCACCCTGGGTGATCTTGAAGTTTATTCCATTCTCCTTGCCATCCACGAACTCCTTCGCCTGTGCGATCTCAAGGGCCTCATCGATCTCCGCCTCTGTGGCGTCCTGCTTGCCCCATCTGATATTGTCTGCTATGGTTCCTGCAAACAGCACAGCCTTCTGTGGAACCACACCCACCTTATGTCTGAGCTCGTCCAGCGTATAATCCTTTACGTCAACTCCGTCTATGCACACGCTTCCCTGGCTTGCATCGTAGAATCTCGGTATCATGTTGACGAGGGAACTCTTTCCTGATCCCGTACCGCCTATGATTCCTACTGTCTCACCCGGTGCTACGTCAAATGTTATATCTGACAGAGAATCCGCTCCGGCACCTGCATATCTGAGATTTGCATCCCTGAAGCTTACTTTTACAGCATTTGCTGTAGCTGCATTTCCTGATCCATCTGTTATTGATGGCTGCTGGTCCATGACTGCATTTATTCTCTTGGCACAGGCAACCGCCTTTGTTATGGTCACGATGAGGTTTGCAAGCTTGATGAGCTCGACCAGTATCTGTGACATATAGTTGACAAGCGCAACTACCTTACCCTGTGTGATGATTCCCGCGTCTGTCTGTCCCGCTGCGATCCAGATGATAGCTGCAGTTGAGAGATTAATTATCACGTAAGTTACAGGATTCATGAACGCTGATATACGTCCTGCAAGGAGCTGGAACTTCATCAGATCATCTGTTGACTTGTCAAACTCCTCAAATTCCTTATCCTGTCTGTTGAAAGCTCTGATAACTCTCGCACCCTCAAGTCCCTCACGGGTGAGCAGTGTGACTCTGTCCAGTCTGTTCTGTACCTTCTTGAACAATGGTATGCTGAGTGCCATAACACCGAACACGACTATTGAAAGTGCCGGTATGGTCACCACAAATGTCATGGCCGACTTCACGTCGATGGTGAATGACATGATCATAGCGCCGAACACTATGAACGGTGAACGGAGGAACAGTCTGAGCACCATGTTGACTCCTGTCTGTACCTGGTTCGTGTCACTGGTCATTCTCGTGAGCAGTGTGGACGTTCCTATGCTGTCGATTTCTGTGTATGAAAGTGATGTGATATGCCTGAACAGATCATTTCGAAGTGCTGTTCCAAATCCTGTGGCAGCCTTTGCCGAAAAATACTGGGCGGTGATAGAACACACCAGACCGATAATTCCCAAAAGTATCATGACGAGACACATCTTCACAACGTAGCTTATGTCACGCCCTGCTATACCGACATCGATGACATTTGCCATGACGATCGGGATAAGCAATTCAAATGTTGCCTCCAGCATCTTAAAAAGCGGGGCAAGTATGGACTCTTTCTTATAGTCCTTAAGATATCTAAGTATTCCCTTCATCTCTTCTCCTAACAATTCTCATTCCCAAATAACAGCCATCAATAACTCCCCAATACCATCACTCAAATAGAACTTCCACACCATACATGTAATGCGGAAGTTCTGTTTCATGTCATGTTATTGTGATCATGATCTCCTGACCATCTGTTAATCAATGTTGTTACAAAACATTGTGATTTCTGTATTACTCCTCATCCTCTTCCGGAAGATTTGCATTGTGATATACAGCCTGAACGTCATCGTCCTCCTCGAGCATATCGATGATTCTTGTGAACTTCTTGACAACCTCAGGGTCATCTATATCCACATAGTTCTGAGGGATCATAGTGAGCTCAGCCTCTGCCATCTTGATGCCTTCCTTCTCAAGGCTCTCTCTAACCTGTGAGAAATCCTCAGGTGCTGTGATGATCTCGTAGCTGTCATCCTCATCTGAGAAATCCTCTGCGCCTGCGTCAAGCGCCATCATCATGAGGTCATCTGCGTCCATATCGCAGTCTTCCTTGGCAATGATGATCTGACCCTTGTGATCAAACATATATGATACACAGCCTGTTGTACCTACGTTACCGCCACCCTTTGTGAAGCAGTTACGCACATTGGCTGCTGTTCTATTCTTGTTGTCCGTAAGAGTGTCTACTATGATGGCGGTACCGTTAGGACCGTAGCCTTCATATGTATTCACTACATAGTTTACTGAGTTTGCATCTCCTGCTGCTCTCTCGATACCACGCTTGATAGTATCGTTAGGCATGTTGTTTGCCTTTGCCTTGGCGATTACATCACGAAGCTTACTGTTGTTCTCAGGATTTGCTCCGCCTTCCTTTACTGCTACCACGATCTCCTTACCAATGATTGTGAAGATCTTACCCTTTGCTGCATCGTTCTTTTCCTTCTTGTGCTTGATGTTCGCAAATTTTGAATGTCCTGACATCGTTAATTCTCCTCTTTCTCTTGATTACTAGTTACGTATATTAACACTATTACGGTGTTTTTTCAACCTTTGTGATCTTTACCTCACCGATCATGTTGTTATTTACCGACAGGGAAGTGAATCTGTAGTTCTGATACACTATCTCTATCTCCTCATCCGCATATGGAAGTCTCCCCAGCTCATACAGCAGAAATCCGTTCAGCGTCTGGAAGTCCTCATCCGGGAATTCTATCCCCAGAACGCCACTCACCTCATCCAGTTCAGCCTTACCACTGACTATGTACATATCGCCACGCTTCTTGATATCCTCGCTGGCGTCATCGTACTCGTCAAGTATGTTGCCGACTATCTCTTCCAGAATATCCTCCATGGTCACGATTCCCTCTGTCTGACCATACTCATCCACAACTATGACCATATGTATCTTCGCCGTCTGCATCCTGCGGAACAATTTTGCTATGTTGTACGTAGGATGTACAAATGTAGCCTCAACCATGATCTCAGCCAGTGATTTCGTCTTATCGCGCAGATATTCCTTCACAAAATCCTTGAAATAGATTATTCCAACTATGTTGTCAAGATCACCGTCATACACCGGATATCTTGAATAGTTATTCTCTATCATTATCTCCATGACTTCGTCCAGATCAGAGTTCTTGTCTATAGCCATGACGTTCAGTCTGGCCGTCATTACATCTCTGCTC
>CAVCCL010000202.1:0-794 GCA_963600665.1 Bifidobacterium catenulatum
ATAGGCTACAAGGTGGAGCCTGAGGACAGTGGTGGTTACATAGTGGAGTGGAATGACAGACTGCCTCTATGGAATACTTCATATGCAAATGGAGTGGGAGTTGATATAGGTCATGAGAGGGACAAATATGTATTCAGACACGTTGCTGCGGAGCGTAATATCGTTCCTGAGGAGGAAGAAGAGCTTGGAGGGACTTTGGATGATCTGTCCAGCACTGGCAGTGGTGCAAGCAACATTATCAGGGCGTTTTTGAACAATAGCAGTTACGATGAGACGATAATTGAGGACACTCTTCTGAAAGCGGTAAATGAGATCATGAGTCCGGAGGCTGTATTTGAGAGCATAAGAGTGCAGCAGGTACAGGATGGCTACGGGAATGTCCGGTGGGAGGTGTTTCTCAAGGAAGAGGGCATGAGCAGGTGCCCTTTGTCACGTATGGGAAGCGGGCTTAAGACGATTATTCTGGTGTTGCTCAATCTGCTTGTCATACCGGAGCTGGATGAGTATAGGGATAAGAAGATGGTCTATGGTTTTGAGGAACTTGAGAATAATCTTCATCCTGCCATGCAGAGGAAACTGTTTGAGTATATATATGAATTTGCTGAAAAGAATGATGTTCAGGTGTTCATCACGACTCATTCGCATGTGGCGATAAATGCATTCTACGACAAGGACGATGCGGGGATATTTCATGTGTACAAGCAGGACGGTAGAGCATTTGTCAAAAGGATAGAATCGTATCTGGATAAGACACGGATACTGGATGATCTGGATGTGAAGGCGAGTGATCTGCT
>CAVCCL010000202.1:804-1688 GCA_963600665.1 Bifidobacterium catenulatum
GACAGGGTGTATATAAAGCACTGGCTGGACTTGTATTTCCCGGATCGGTTTGTGGAGGGAGTGCATTATCAGTTCCTGTATTATGGCGGAAGGTTATTGTCACAGTATTCGGCTGAGGAAGTGACGGAACTCATAAGTGTGATCAAGACAAATAGAAATGCTGTCATTGTAATGGACAGTGATAAGAGAGGCAGAAATGCACGGCTGAATGATACCAAGAAGAGAATAATTCAGGAATTTGATGATCTTGGGATGATGTCATGGGTTACTAAGGGCAAGGAGATAGAAAATTACATCCCAAAGGAAGTCATAGAGGAAGCTCTGGGAATCAGTTTGAAGAAGCTGTGTGGGCAGTATGAGCTGTTTCCTGGTTACATAGAGCCATATTACAGAGGCTTTGTCGGCAAAAAGGTCAAGTTTGCAAGGTGCATTGTTGAGCATATGACTTTGGAGAACATGGCTGGTATGCTGGATGTGAAGAAACAAGTTATGGAGCTTGGTAAGCGGATATCTGATTGGAATGGCGAGCCCTCTCACTGATAAAAATGCTCCTTGAAATACCCCACCCACTTCTATATAATTAAGATATATTTGTTACGGAAAATGAACTATTCAGCCCGGTTTTACAGGGCTGAAGTTCAATACCAGGGAGGAATTACTATGAGGTTGGTTACAAGATCGGATTTTGATGGACTTGCGTGTGGCGCACTGTTGAAGGAAGCGGGAATTATTGATCATTGGAAGTTTGCGCATCCGAAGGATCTTCAGGACGGATTGATCGAGGTTACGGAGGATGACTGCCTTGCAAAGGTGCCATTTGTTGAGGGCTGCGGACTTTGGTTCGATCATCATTCAAGTGAGCATGAGAGACTGGCACTTGAGGG
>CAVCCL010000202.1:1753-2528 GCA_963600665.1 Bifidobacterium catenulatum
GTATAACTCCATCGTGCGCTAGAATAATCTATGAGTATTATGGAGGCAGAGAGAGATTCCCACAGTTTGACGATATGATGGAGGCTGTTGATAAGGTTGATTCAGGTAATCTTACCATCGATGAGGTACAGAATCCAAAGGGATGGATACTTATTGGATTCCTTATGGATCCTAGAACAGGACTTGGTAGATTCAGAAACTTTACAATTTCAAACTATCAGCTCATGGAGAAGCTTATTGACGCATGTCGTACCATGACTACGGATGAGATACTTGCCATGCCGGATATACAGGAGAGAATAGTTCTGTATAATGAGCAGACAGAGAAGTTCAAGGAGATGGTCAAGGCACATACCATAGTGGACGGTAATCTTATCATAAGCGACCTTCGCGGAGTGGATCCGATATATACCGGCAATCGTTTCATGATATACAGTATGTATCCTGAGCAGAATGTGTCAGCGTGGATAGTAAGCGGACGTGGTGGACAGGGATGTTCGGCAGCAGTTGGATACAGTATCCTGAACCGCACGGCGACCATGGATGTTGGAAGCCTTATGCTTAAGTATGGCGGCGGTGGACACAGGAAGGTTGGTACATGTCAGTTCAAGGATGACGAGATGGATACAAGACTTCCTCAGATGCTTGAGGAGCTTAAGGCTCAGGCCAATTCATAAGATAAAAGAGATGCCAGTCCCTAGGGACTGGCATTTTTAGGGGAGAGGACATATGACAGAGAGAGATAACACATTGGATATTCTGAAAGGGCTGCTGA
>CAVCCL010000202.1:2538-5245 GCA_963600665.1 Bifidobacterium catenulatum
GGGGCATTGTGGAGTAGAATACATTCACAATTTTGTGTTTTTATTTCATATGCCCCTGTTTTTTATACTGTCAGGATACCTGCTGAAGCGTGAGCGAATGGTGAAAAGTGGATATGTCTGGAGAAAAGTCCGTAATCTGATGATCCCATATTTTGTATATCTTGGAATAGACATATTGTTGATAAGGAAGACCTATACGCATGATGATATTTTGTATGCGCTGTGGGGCGGCAGGGCTTTGTCGGGTACTTACTGGTATATAACCTGTTATCTGTTTGCGCTGGCGATATTTTGTCTGTATCTGCGGCATTTGTCAGATAGGATGATCAAAATCCTTATTTTGATCGGTGGAGTTGCGGCAGTTGTTGAGTCAAATATCATCGATGGAATACCAAAGCTTCAGAGACCGGGGATTCCGTGGAATATAGATGTTTCGCTGTTGGCACTTGTATATATTGGCGTGGGATTTTTCGGGAAGAGATGGATAAGAAAAGTGATAGAGGATCGCTCTCCGCGTTATGATCTGGCTGCAGGGGGCATCGTGGCAGTGCTTGCGGTGTTTTGCTGGTACATATACAGAGGTGGTGAACCGGTCTATTCTTTTGATATGAAACCGGTGTATTACAGGGAACTTGTGAGCGCGGTGCTTGTACCATGTTTGTTTGGATTTGTCATTGTGAGACTGGTGCACTGGATGGTGAGGATCAACGTTGTCCAGATACTGAACAGATTCCTGGCATTGTGCGGAAGAGCCTCTCTGCCGATCATGTTCATGCATGTTCCGCTTAATTTCTGGAGGAAATATCTGGGTTACGGAGTGCTGGCGTATGTGTTGATTGGAATATGTGTTCCTGTAGTGATCACTTTAATATTCAACAGATGGTCGTTTGCCAGGACTTTATTTGGCTTGCCGTTGCTTGAGCTTGACAAAAAATAACCGAATGATACAAGTTTTGATTCGTATCATTCGGTTATTTTTTACGTTATAAAAATGTTCTTAAAGGTATTATTAAAGATTAGTCTCTCTGGAACAGATCTCTTGTGTACACCTTGTCTTTGATGTCGTCGAGGCATGAATTGTACCTGTTGGCGATGACAGCGTCGGACATGGATTTGAATTTGTCCAGGTCATTTACAACTTTGCTTCCGAAGAATGTGGTTCCGTCTTCAAGGGTTGGCTCGTATACTACGACGGTTGCGCCCTTGGCCTTGATACGCTTCATGACACCTTGTATACTGCTCTGGCGGAAGTTGTCGGAGTTGCTCTTCATTGTCAGTCTGTATACACCGATGACACATTCCTTCTCCTGGGCTGCTGAGTAGTCGCCATTGTTGTTGTAGTCGTAGTAGCCTGCGATGGAGAGAACGCGGTCTGCGATGAAGTCCTTTCTCGTTCTGTTACTCTCAACGATGGCGCTCATCATATTCTGTGGCACGTCGTTGTAGTTGGCGAGGAGCTGCTTTGTATCCTTTGGCAGGCAGTATCCGCCGTATCCAAATGATGGGTTGTTGTAGTGCGTTCCGATTCTTGGGTCGAGACATACGCCGTTTATGATGTCCTGTGTGTTAAGTCCCTTCATCTCTGCGTATGTGTCAAGCTCGTTGAAGTAGGACACGCGGAGTGCGAGATAAGTATTTGCAAATAACTTTACAGCCTCAGCCTCGGTGAAGCCCATGAACAGAGTGTCGATATCTTCCTTGAGGGCGCCCTCCTGAAGCAGTGCGGCAAATGTATGGGATGCCTTAACTATCTTCTCGTCATTCTTGTCTGTGCTGACAATTATCCTTGATGGATAGAGGTTGTCGTACAGTGCCTTGGATTCACGAAGAAATTCTGGGCTGAAAATGATATTGGACGTGTTGTATTTCTTCCTTACGGACTCGGTATATCCAACTGGTATAGTTGATTTGATGACCATGATGGCATCCGGGTTGACCTTGAGGACGAGCTCGATAACGGCCTCAACGGCTGATGTATCGAAATAGTTCTTGTTGCTGTCGTAGTTTGTCGGGGCAGCTATGATTACAAAATCTGCATCCTTGTATGCTGCTTCGCCATCGAGAGTTGCTGTGAGATCAAGCTCTTTCTCGGCGAGATATTTCTCAATATAGTCGTCCTGTATAGGGGATTTCTTATTGTTGATGAGATCAACCTTTTCAGGGATGATGTCGACTGCTGTTACATGGTTGTGCTGTGCCAGCAGAGTCGCGATGGACAGACCAACGTAACCGGTTCCTGCCACTGCAATGTTCAGTGGGGATGGTGACTCGAGCTTGTGTGCGCCAGCATTGATGAACATTTCTGTGAGGTCGAAGTTCAAAACCTCTGACAAACTTTCAAGCTGCTCTATAGAAGGAACAAAATCCTTCTGCTCTATTCTGGAAATGAGTGCTCTGTTGATACCGGTTGCATCGGCGAGCTGTGCCTGGGTCATACCCTTGTCTTTTCTTCCGTTCATGACAGTGTCTGCGAGACGTGACTGTGATAATTTCTTCATGATCAAAATTCCTTTCTCTGATGATTATTCTCTATTATTCTTAGAAGTATTATTCAAAACTAGCAACAAATGTTAATATTTATAACATTTACAATGCCATAATACATGTAAAAACGGCATAAATCAAGAGAAAAATGTATTTTAAACATAAAATCACACATAATTGATGTTAATTAAAATAACATGTATGAAGCAAGTAAAAATATAGT
>CAVCCL010000202.1:5255-14307 GCA_963600665.1 Bifidobacterium catenulatum
ATCGGATTGTGATCGCTGTTTTTAAAATCCAGATCTATGGTCTCTATGGAGTTGATCTGCAAATTATTCGATACTATGAATCCATCGATGACATAATATTGGAAACTTTCGTGGTCATGTCCTTCGTATGGTTTATCCAGGGACCGGCATGTCGGAGCTGAGGAATCGGTGATGCAGGTGAAGGAATCTCCAAATTCAGATACATCTATGCTTCCTGGTGCCCACAGGTCAGCGGACTGCTGAGGGTATGCGGACAGATCCACATTTGAAAATGTCTGGTTGAAGTCGCCTCCTGCGATAACGTAGTTCCCTACTGCAGCCTCATTTTGGAGAATGTCGGCGAGCATCCTGGTCTGGGCGGCTTTGCCCTCGCCTGAGTCATAAGCCTCCAGGTGGAGATTTACTATGACGAGTTCATGTTCACTTCCGGCAATCGGTATTCTGGACACGATCAGGCATCGTTTCAGGTTGCACAGTCTGATCGGATAGGTAAATGGACATGGAAGTTGTATTCTTTCTGCATCCGATACTTCAAATGAGCTGAGAGTCATTATTCCTGATGTCACTCTGCCGATCGGTGGAAGTGGATATGGAACCATGAGTGTTTTGTAGTTGTAGGCGTATGAGCTTGTGTATGATGGCAGCTTTTCCCTCAAAATATCGGCTTCGTTTATCTTGTGGCTTCTGGATGATCGCTCATCGACTTCCTGGAGGAGAAAGATGTCAGCGGCAAGTGAATTCAGCTCTGATGTGATGGCCTCTATATTGTCATTTACCTGCTCTGCGGTGGAAGTGTACACACTGTCTCCTCCGTCCATGAAAAAGTCGGCATTTGCACCGAGGGATCCGTAGCCGAGATTCCATGTCACGATGGAAATGGAGTCGCCGACAGATGGTGAAAGCTTGTCTGAGTCGGTTGTATTTTTTCTAAATGTGCTTCCGGATGTGACCTCAAGGGATTCGGAGTCGTCTGGTTTGTATTCTGTTATGGTGAGAACTCCCACAAATATTATGGCGGCCACAAGGATCACGCCGAGGACGATACAAGTTATTTTTAGAATTTTTTTTGCTATTATCATGTTGGATATTTCCTGTTCTATATTTGTTCAGCCCGTCCAAATGGCTGGTTGGACTGACATGTAAAGTATATCAGACGTGATGGGTGTAAACAATGTGTAAAATGACACATGTTGAGAATCGTGATATAATGAAGCACGCTGAGGCGTGCGCAGGTCATCGTGCTCACGCACGACGACATATGATATAATGAGCAGCGAGACATAATATAGTAGAAATTTCTGAGGGGAATTTATGTTTGAACTTATTATAAAAGATATAATGGAGGTCGCAGGCTACCTGCCGATAGGAATTCTATGCGGGTGCATAGCGGTCGTGGTTTATCTCGTGTATACAGTGAGTCCTGCGGGGAAAAAGGTCAGTGCCGGCGGACATGTGAGGAAGTCGATAGTGTGGTTCCTGTTGGTGGTGTATCTGGCGGTGATGGCGGTCACTGTGTTCCTGTCCAGAGAGCCGGGCTCAAGGCAGGGCATTGACATGACACTGTTTCAGACGTGGGGAGTGACGCCGCAGGAGCACGCATTTGTCATAGAAAATGTATTGCTCTTCGTGCCTTTCGGCGTGCTTTTTCCTCTGGCAGTGGCTGGAAATCAGAATGGCGGTGGCAGGGCGGTAGACAGATTGTCCAGATGTACTGTACTGTTTGGATTCCTGTGCAGTGTCTGTATAGAGACGGTGCAGCTTATAACGGAGCGAGGTTACTGCCAGCTCGATGATGTGGTTATGAACACTCTCGGAAGCCTTGCGGGATACATTATATTTCTGATTGCAAAAAAGGTTATAGGTGTAAAACAAAAAAATGCAGGTTAGCGTGAGAGGCGGTATTTGTCCGACCTCAGGCTATACCTGCATTTTTATATATAAGTAACTGGTAGATTGAAATCTGTATACTGCAAATTGATCTATGGAGATTTACAGCACCTCTACATCAAATCCGCCGTTGAATTCTGCACCGGCGTCGAGGCTGTTACCCCACTCATGATCCTTCCATTCGCCTGTGAAGTTCTTGTTGTCGCAGCGGCCATACCAAGGCTCGATGCACACAAATGGAGCTTCTTTTCCAGGAGGTGACCAAAGACCGAATACAGGTGCGTCAAATGATACAGCCAGATATGGATTCTGGTTGCCGTCAAGAAGAGTTACCTTCTGGGCCTGATGATTCTCGATGACAAGCGCATCGCCGTCGAACAGATGAGGAGTTATGGCGAGCTTCTTGTCGTTAAGTGCACACTCGTATGTCTCACCGGTAACATAGCCGTCGTCAAATTTTGCACATGTGAGAGCTGCTGTGTCGGTATCGATGAGGAATGAATAGTCCGCCTGCTTTTCTCCATCCTTGAGAGGACATGCAAATGCCGGATGTCCTCCGAGGGAGAAGTAGATCGTCTCGTCGGATGGGTTGATGACTTTCCATCCAATGTGTACATTGTTTTTGTCCAT
Source organism: Bifidobacterium catenulatum (assembly GCA_963600665.1). Taxonomy (GTDB): domain Bacteria; phylum Bacillota; class Clostridia; order Lachnospirales; family Lachnospiraceae; genus Coprococcus. The sequence continues at coordinate 7,773 of CAVCCL010000202.1, forward strand.
TTTGTATGATATCTGAAGCTCAAATGAGTAAGGATATTTCTTCTTTGTCTCCTCGTTGTCCTTGAGTGAGAATACCAGTTCATCGTCTGACTGTGACAGCAGTGAGAATTCAGAATCCCTGCCGAAACCGTGCTGTTTCATCTCGTATGTATTTCCCTTGGCTGTGTATGAATCGCCAACTACCCTGCCCACAAGTGGGAAGAGCACTGGTGCCGTTCTGCCCCAGAACTTTGGATCAGCTCTCCACAGGAGCTCCTGACCGTCAGATTTTCTTATAAGTGACTTCATCTCGGCGCCCGCTGAATTTACAGTGAGTCTGAGCTTGTCATTTTCCAAAACATATTGCATGTAATATCCCTCCGTTATGTTATATTTGTCCGTCTGCATATACAGTATTGACATATGTTATTATATTAAAGCTGTGATGGTAATTCAATGTGTAGACGTTTTTTTAGCTAATTAATAGAGTAAAAAATACAGATTTAACCATTGAGTAGATAATGTGGTAAAGCGAATCCAGTCATCGGGCAGATAACGTTAAAATATTTTCAGAAAGATGGACATAATAGAAAATTAGGGTACAATTAATAAGGTGAAAGCAAATAATTTAACGGATGGAGGAATAGATCATGCCATGTACAACAATATTGGTAGGGAAAAATGCGTCTTATGACGGTTCAACGATAATAGCGAGAAATGACGATTCGGGTGCCGGTTCGTACACTCCAAAGAAATATGTGGTTGTGAAGCCGGAGGAGCAGCCAAGAGTATACAAGTCGGAGATATCCCACGTGGAGATCGAGCTCCCGGATGATCCGATGCGCTACACCTGTGTTCCAAATGCGCTGGCGGGCGAAGGAATCTGGGCGGCAAGTGGAGTGAACTCTGCAAATGTGGCTATGACGGCGACGGAGACCATAACCTCAAATCCAAGGGTGCTCGGCGCGGATCCACTGGTGTGCTATGAGCCTGCGGAGGGAGATAAGCCTGAGAAGGCTGGCGGTATAGGCGAGGAGGATATAGTCAGCATCACACTTCCATATATAAAGAGTGCAAGAGAGGGCGTGAAGAGACTTGGCAGTCTGCTTGAACGATATGGAACCTATGAGATGAACGGAATTGCATTTCAGGATGTGAACGAGATCTGGTGGCTTGAGACAATCGGAGGACATCACTGGATCGCGAGGAAGGTTCCTGATGAGGTGTATGTTGTCATGCCAAATCAGTTCGGTATGGATGAATTTGATATGGAGGACGCAATGGGAGCGCAGAACGAGTTCATGTGCTCAGCAGATCTTCCGGGATTTATAGAGAAGTACCATCTGAACGTGGAGAACATGGAGTGTGTGATGCTGCAGAATATATCACAGACCGGAGAGCTACGGGATAAAGATGAGGACGATGATTGTGGACAAGAAGTCGACAGCACCAACAATGAGACTGGTTCGCCGGATGGCACATATACAGGCATAATCTGCCCGAGGGATATATTTGGCAGTCATGACGATGCGGATCACGTGTACAACACTCCAAGGGCATGGTTCATGGAGAGGACACTCAACCCGAATTCGGCAGTCTGGGACGGCCCGGATGCGGACTTTACGCCGGTTTCGGATGACATCCCATGGTGCATGATACCGGAGAAGAAGATAACCATGGAGGATGTGAAGTATGTGCTTTCTTCGCATTATCAGGGAACTCCGTATGATCCGTACGGCAATTACGGCGACAAGAAGATGCGCGGAGCATACCGGTCAATAGGTGTGAACAGGACGGATTTCATGTCGGCGATCCAGATGAGACCGTATGTCGGAGAGGATATCTGCGCTGTACAGTGGATAGCATTTGCATCGAATGCCTTCAATGTCATGGTTCCGTTCTATGCAAATGTAGACATGACTCCTGAGTATCTGGCAAATACAGGGGCGGATGTCTCCACGGACAACTTCTACTGGACCAGCCGTATGATTGCGGCGATGGCGGACGCATCTTATGCGAAGTCGGTGTTCCATATCGAAAGGTACGAGGAGAAAGTCATGTCCAAGGCACATGAGATAATATACAGATATGATGATATTATGAAAGCGGATATGAATGTGCAGATTGAAGCCATCAGTAAGCTGGAGGAGAGCAATGATTGTCAGGAAACAATGATGAATGAACAGTCATTGGGCGAGAAACTCCGTCAGCAGGCCAACCAGGAGACCGCTGACATGGTGAGACATGAGGCAAATGCCACCCTTGGCAGAGTCCTGTACGAACTCAGCAATCAGATGAAGAATTCCTATTCAAGATCTGATGCGTAGCAGCAGGCAATATGTGGTCGCTTACAGGTTGTGATTATCCCTGTATTTGCCCGGAGTTACGCCATATTTCTTCTTGAACATCCTGTTGAAGTAGGACAGGTTGAAGAATCCGCAGTTCTCCGCAACGGAGAGTATGCTCTCGTCATTGGAGGAGAGAAGTCTTGCGGCAACGTTCAGCCTGAAGTCGTTCAGATATGATACAAATGACACCCCCATGGTGTTCTTGAAAAATCGCATAAAATGGGATTCGGAGAATCCACAGTAGGAGGCTATATCCGTTATGGATATGGCCTCTTTGTAATTTTCGTCTATGTAGGAGAGGATGAGCTTGGTTCTCTCCAGATCCCTGGCTCTGTTCTTCCTGTCTGCCTCATCCCTTGCGGTGGAGTTGGCATAGAGAATGTAGAAGAATTCAAAATAGCATCCCTTAAGTGCAAGGTGGTATCCCTTTGGCGTCTCTGAGCAGAGCTTGTCTACCCTGTTAAGACACGCGGAAAGAGACGGGTATAATGGATCGTCCCTGTCATAGATACTCTTGATATCCACGTCGCCCGCCAGCAGAGGCAGGAAAAATTCACTGTCCAGTGAGTCATGGTTTCTGGATCTGAACATGTCGACAGAGAAAAGAATATTCTCATATTCCATTGAATAGCCCTCGTGCTGGGAGATTCCGTGAATGTGTCCCGGCAGGATAATGACGATGTCTCCCTCCTCAACATAGTGCGTTGTGAAGTCCACAGTCACATTTCCCTTACCCTTTTTGATATAGATGATCTCCATAAATTCATGCCAGTGCAGAGACACGGAATTGAAGTCAAGTGGGATGGAGCACAGGTAAGTATTGTACGGAAACATCGGGTCCGCATGTGTCTTATTCTCAAGAAGATTTTCATATTCGATACTGTTCATATGATCATGTGCCTCCTTATTGTTCATCAATTCGACTTCAACCTACACCATTTGCATATTGCACGCTGTCAAGATGATAGAATTGTACAATTAATTGCTCATATAATGCAAGCATAAAAGATAAAATGCTAATAAAATACAAGCCATAACAGGGGCTATTCGAGAGGCGTCCATCATACCTTTACCTTTATGTGGCGCCCGTGAATGGAAATCTGTTGAGTAAGAGACAATACATGTTGATCAGAACAGTAAATAACAGATAAGAGGTATCAGAGATGAATAAAGCGTTGGAGCGTGGCGCAGGAATACTCCTGCCGATAAGCAGTCTCCCATCACCGTACGGAATAGGAACCATGGGAAAAGATGCTTACGAATTTGTCGATATGTTGAAACGTGCAGGCCAGAAATACTGGCAGGTTCTTCCGATAGGACCTACAAGCTTTGGTGACAGTCCATATCAGTCATTTTCAGCATTTGCGGGCAATCCGTATTTTATCGATCTGGATACATTGATAGAGGAAGGACTTCTCACAAAGGAGGAGGTAGAATCCTACAAATGGGCTGACAGTGATGACGAGATCGACTATGCCAGACTGTACAGACAGAGATTTGAAGTACTCAGAAAAGCATTTGGTAGATCAGAGCACAAGGACAGCAGGGATTACGAAGATTTCATAGAAGAAAATGAGCAGTGGATAGATGATTACGCGCTATATATGGCGATAAAGGCTGACCATGACAACAGAGAGTGGCTTGCATGGGAGCCGGCGATCAGAAAGAGAAAGCCGGAGGCGATGGCAGCTTACAGAGAAAAGCTTGCGGATGATGTGGAATTTTACAAATTCCTGCAGTTCAAGTTCTACGAGCAGTGGATGCCGCTGAAAGAGTATGCAAACAGAAATGGCATAAGCATCATCGGAGATATTCCGATCTACGTGGCACTGGACAGTGCTGATGTGTGGGCGAACACAGACCAGTTCCAGCTTTCCGGAAGCCTTGCACCGGCGGTTGTGGCAGGATGCCCGCCAGACATGTTCTCAAGCTACGGACAGAAGTGGGGCAACCCGATCTATGACTGGGATGTCATGGAGAAGGATGATTTCGCATGGTGGAAGAAGAGGATTGCTGCATCGGCAAAGCTCTACGATGTGATCCGTATAGATCACTTTATCGGAATAGTCAGATATTACAGCATCCCGGCAAATGGCGAGCCAAAGGATGGCTACTACAGACAGGGACCGGGAAAGAAGCTCATCGATGCGATAGACAGTGCGATCGGCTCATCCAAGGTCATCGCGGAGGATCTCGGCGTGGTTGTGCCTGAGGTTCAGAAGCTTGTGAAGGAGTCAGGTTATCCGGGCATGAAGGTTCTGGAATTTGCATTTGACGGCAACACGGCAAATGAGTACCTGCCACACAATCACGCAAAGAACTACGTGGCATACATCGGAACCCACGACAATGACATGCTGAAAAGTTACATCAGCGGACAGAGTGAGGAGCTTCAGGACTACATGATGAAATACCTCATGGCTGACAGTCTGGACGATGTGGCGGAGAAAATGATACACGCGCTGTATATGAGCTCAGCGGACACGGTCATACTTCAGATGCAGGATATTCTGGGTAAGGACAACAGCGCCAGAATGAACTATCCGTCAACGCTTGGCGGCAACTGGAAGTGGAGACTGGTCAAGAACGGAACATGGGAATTTACACAGGAACATATAGATAAATTAAGGGATCTCACCAGACTGTATGGAAGAAACAGGGTGAAGACGTATATTTGTAAGGAGGATATTATGTTAAAGGACATTTGCATGAAGAAATATAACAAAGAGATCAAGGACTGCACAAACGAGGAGATATACTTCGCACTTCTTGATATGACAAAGAAGCTCGCAGACGGAAAGGTTTCAGAGGAGGGACAGAAGAAGGTTTATTACATCTCAGCAGAGTTCCTCATCGGAAAGCTTCTTTCCAACAACCTCATCAACCTCGGTGTATTTGACGAGGTTAAGCAGGTGCTTGCCGAGAACGGCAAGAGCATCTACGACATAGAGGAGGTTGAGCCGGAGCCATCACTCGGAAATGGCGGTCTTGGAAGACTTGCAGCATGTTTCCTCGATTCCATGGCAACCCTCGGACTTCACGGCGATGGAATCGGCCTTAACTACCATATGGGTCTGTTCAAGCAGGTATTTGAGAACAATTACCAGAAGGAGACTGCAAATCCCTGGATCGAGGCAGATAGCTGGCTTGAGAAGACAGATGTTACCAATACGATCACATTTGGCAATCTGAAAGTTCAGTCAAGAATGTATGACATAGATGTAACCGGATACGAGAACAGAACAAATAAGCTCCACCTCTTTGATATCGAGAGCGTTGATGAGTCGATCATGGAGCCGGACGGAATTAACTTTGACAAGACTGATATTGCAAAGAACCTGACACTCTGCCTGTACCCAGATGACAGCGATGAGGCTGGAAATCTTCTCCGTATCTACCAGCAGTATTTCATGGTAGCAAATGGTGCAAAGCTCATCCTCGATGAGGCTAAGGCAAAGGGCTCAAATCTTCACGACCTGGCAGACTATGCAGCAGTTCAGATCAACGATACACATCCTTCAATGGTAATTCCTGAGTTCATCAGACTTCTTACCGCCGAGGGAATCTCATTTGACGAGGCAACAGAGATCGTGACAGAGGTGTGTGCGTACACCAACCACACTATCCTTGCAGAGGCTCTTGAGAAGTGGCCGCTCGCATACCTTGAGAAGGTCGTTCCACAGCTTGTTCCTATCATCAAGAAGCTGGATGAGAAGGTCCGCAACAGATATAAGGATGAGAGTGTATACATCATCGACAAGGATCAGAGAGTGCACATGGCACACATCGATATCCACTACAGCCACAGTGTAAATGGTGTTGCTTACCTTCACACAGAGATCCTCAAGGATTCTGAGCTGAACAACTTCTACAAGATCTATCCTGAGAAGTTCAACAACAAGACAAATGGTATCACATTCAGAAGATGGCTCCTCCACTGCAACGAGCAGCTTGCAGCATATATCACAGAGCTCATCGGTGACGGCTACAAGAAGGATGCGGAGAAGCTGAATGATCTCGCAAAGTTCTATGATGACGAGGCTGTTCTTGGCAAGATCATGGATATCAAGAAGCAGAACAAGATCGTTCTCAAGGATTATCTTAAGGAGACACAGAACATTGACATAGATGAGAATTCTATCTTTGACATACAGGTAAAGAGACTTCACGAGTACAAGCGTCAGCAGATGAATGCACTCTGGGTCATC
>CAVCCL010000203.1:0-2695 GCA_963600665.1 Bifidobacterium catenulatum
GGCAGATGACGGAAGGCCATATATCGTATCCTTTATGAGCTTGCTTCCCTCCAGATACTGATACTTCTTCTCCAGCTCGTCCCTGCTTCCAAGCGGCTCAAAATACTCAGCATATTTGTCAGAGCCAATGGAACCCGGCACAAAAAGTACATCCGGATAATCTCCATCCTCTATCTGCTTACCTACCTCAGTCTCATAATCCGAATAATAATTATAGTCGATCTCTATTCCGGGATACTTCTTGTTAAATGCATCCAGATACGACTGCATCTCCTGCTTGGACTTATTCGATGCCACCGTGATGGTCGCTGTGATCTCGGAATCACCTTCCTCAGCGGCATACACTGCCAGCCCATGTGCTGTGAGTCCCGGCACGAACTGAACCACCGCAAGCCAAACCATCAAAGCCGCCGCAATTACCCTCATTATTCTCTTCTTAGTTTTCATAATTATCCTTCTCCATCAATACCCGTTTAGTTATACTTAACTTCTACTTATAGCACTTTTCCGATTTATTTGCACGCGGTTTTGTTTCGAATATGCCTTTATGCCATATATTTACTTCTTTTTCATATAAATACAGGCAACTTAAAAGTAAGCAACTCCGATCGGATTTACAAAATTTTCGTACGGTCATAGATTTTGATCCGTCTCTCACACAAAAATAGAACCCCAAATCTGAAGTGTATACTTCTAATCCGGGGTTCTTTTTCATATATACTAGATATATCCTATTTTAGTACAGCTTCGCACCTGCAGGAATATGGTTGTCAACCATCAGAAGGTGAAGCTTCTCCTCGCCCTCTTCCTCATGGATAGCTGAAAGGAGCATACCGCATGAATCGATTCCCATCATCTTTCTAGGTGGAAGATTTGTTATTGCAATAAGTGTCTTGCCGACTAACTCCTCCGGCCCATAGAATGCATGGATTCCTGAGAGGATAGTTCTGTCTGTGCCTGTACCGTCATCCAGTGTGAACTGGAGGAGCTTCTTACTCTTTGGCACTGCTGAACACTCCTTTACCTTTACTGCTCTGAAGTCTGATCTTGAGAATGTCTCGAAATCAACCTCATCAGCAAAAAGTGGCTCTATCTCTACCTTGGAGAAATCAATCTTCTCGTTTGGTGTGAAAAATCCGTTGTTGTCACCGGCTGTCTCAGATGCTGAATCAGAATCTGAACCACCCTCACTCTTCATAGTAGGGAACAGAAGAACGTCTCTGATCGCCTGTGAATCTGTAAGGAGCATAACCAGTCTGTCTATACCATAACCGATACCGCCTGTTGGAGGCATACCAATCTCAAGCGCATTGAGGAAATCCTCATCTGTGTGCTCAGCCTCGTCGTCTCCGGCTGCTGCATTTGCATCCTGAGCGGCAAATCTCTCACGCTGATCGATAGGATCGTTCAGCTCTGAGTAAGCGTTACACATCTCCCATGTGTTGATGAAGAGCTCGAAACGCTCAACCTTTGTAGGGTCTGAAGGCTTCTTCTTCGTAAGTGGTGAGATCTCGATTGGATGATCCATGATAAATGTAGGCTGGATCAGCTTCTCCTCACAGAACTCCTCGAAGAAAAGGTTCACGATGTCGCCCTTCTTGTGGCGCTCCTCGTACTCTACGTGATGCTCGTCAGCGATCTTCTTCGCCTCAGCGTCATCAGCAACCTGGTCAAAATCAACACCTGTATATTTCTTGATAGCGTCAACCATAGTCAGACGCTCAAATGGCTTGCCAAAGTCGATCTCAATTCCGTTGTATGAGATCTTGGTACTTCCACATACCTTCTCAGCGAGGTAACGGAACATTGACTCTGTGAGTTCCATCATACCATAGTAGTCTGTATATGCCTGGTAGAGCTCCATCAGAGTGAACTCAGGGTTGTGACGTGTGTCAACACCCTCGTTACGGAACACTCGTCCGATCTCGTATACTCTCTCAAGACCGCCGACGATAAGTCTCTTCAGGTAAAGCTCAAGTGATATACGAAGCTTTACATCCTCGTTAAGTGCATTGTAATGTGTCTCAAATGGTCTGGCTGCGGCACCACCGGCATTGCTGACCAGCATAGGTGTCTCAACCTCCATGAAATCACGTCCTGCCAGGAAGTTACGGATCTCCTTTAATATCTGTGATCTCTTGATAAATACTTCCTTGCTGTCCTGATTCATGATGAGATCCACATATCTCTGACGATATCTCATATCTGTATCTGTCAGTCCATGGAACTTCTCAGGAAGGATCTGGAGTGACTTGGAGAGAAGTGTGATCTCCTCTGCATGTATGGATATCTCACCAGTCTTTGTTCTGAATGCATATCCCTTAACTCCATATATATCACCGATATCTGACTTCTTGAAGTCAGCGTATGACTCCTCACCGATCTGATCTCTTGCAACATACACCTGGATGTTGCCCTTCAGATCCTGAATGTTACAGAAAGATGCCTTACCCATGACGCGCTTGAACATCATACGTCCTGCAATGCTCACATTGATAGGTGAAGCGTCCATGATGGCTCTTCTCTCATTGTAATCGTTGTTTAAAACTTCTCTCTTCTCTGCCTCTTCAAGGCCCTCAACTGAAGGTGTCTGTCTGCCAGCCAGAAGCTCTGCCTCATGTGCTGTGTACATCTCCTTCACATCTGCGCTGTGCTGCTGCACATCATACTTTGTTATGACAAATGGATCCTTGCC
>CAVCCL010000204.1:0-22175 GCA_963600665.1 Bifidobacterium catenulatum
TAGAAGGTGTATACAGGTTATTCCATGATGCAACGAATCCGAAGATTGCCTGAGTTGCCATAGCTGGCTTCAGAAGAGGAAGTACGATCGTGTTGAACGTATGAATTTCTCCTGATCCATCAATTCTGGCAGCCTCTACGATCTCTACTGAGAGACCTGTCTCCATGTACTGCTTCATAAAGTAAACAGTTGTTGGTGCTGCGATCGCTGGAATGATCATTGCAAGATATGAACCATAAATATGTGTGAGGTTACATACCTTGATGAAACCTACGATAGATACCTGCTGAGGAATCATCATGATAGCATATATGAAGCCCCACGCAAACTTCTTTGCCTTGAAATTGTAAACTGTAACTGCGTAAGCTGTCAGAGAACCGAAGTAGATCTGAAGAGCTGTTGCAGGTACTGTGATAATTAACGAATTGAGCATAGCCTGAAGTACGTTTACTCCACTCGTCTTAGCACTACCCTCTAAAAGTCCCTTGAAGTTAGTGATGAACTGTGATCCAGGAACAAGCTTTATTCCTGTAAGGATATCACTGGACTTAAGTGTTGAGTTAATTACCAAAATATAAAACGGTATGATTGACAGGAAACAAAGTATGATACAAATGACATATCTAAAAACTCTCGTTCCTGTTGCTTTTGATTCTGTCTGATCCAACTTTGTTCACCTACTTTCCTTGTTTTGCTGTTTTCTCTGATGTCAGCTTGTAGAACAGTAAGCTTATTATCAATGTGAATGCGAAAAGCATTACTGAGTAAGCTGCAGCTTTACCATAATCCTGTGTAGGGCCTGCACTTACGTACTTCTTGATAAGCATAACTACTGTTGTTGTAGAATTGACATCTGATCCACCTACTCTTACAACTGGGTTACCATCGTTGAAGAGCTGTGGAATATCGTACATCTGCAGACCACCGATAGCTGATGTTACGAGTGTATACTGTAAGATCGGCTTGAGCAGTGGAAGCGTTATCTTGAAGAACTGCTGCTTTGATGTAGCACCATCAACACTGGCTGCCTCGTAAAGTGATGGATTGATACCGAGAATACCTGCGCAAAGGACGATCATTGTATTACCATACCACATCCAGAACTGGATGAAAGCAATGATTATAAGTGATGCCCAGCCGTGATTCAGGATACCACCCTCATCACACCATCCCCAACTTCTGAACAGGCTCGTGATAGGTCCCTGAACCTCGAACATACTGTAGAAGAGAACGGCGATTGTAGCTGCTGTAATGATGTTAGGCATGTACATGATTACCTTGAATGCACCCTGACCCTTTAACTTAACCTTGATGTCTGTGAACCAGGCAGCAAGAACAAGTGCGAGAAGGATCTGAGGGATGAAGTTTACTATCCACAGAACAACTGTTATAGCAAGTGCCTGCCAGAACTCACTTCCGGTCTTTGCAAACACATAATTGGTAAAGTTACCGAGTCCTACGCTTGTTGTCACATATCTACCATTCTTAGCTGAGTAGACAAGTGAATTGTAGAACGTATAGATAAGTGGATACAGCTGAAAGATAAGGAAAACAAGGAAGAACGGAATGAGGAACATCAAACCATACTTGCCGTATTCAACTGTCTTGTTCTTTTTCATAGTGTGATACGCCCCCCTTAAAATATTGGTCTATAGTACACACGCACCAGCAACTTTCATTACTGATGCGTGCATTTTGTTACTTTATAGTTTTATCCTCTATTTTAGGGATAGATTACTTTGAGATACCAAGCTCTGAAGCACACTTGTCCTCGATGTACTTAACAGCATCATCAACTGATGTGTATGTACCTGAGTTGTAAGCTGTAGCTGCCTCATCGATGAATCCCTTGATTGAAGCGTCATTGTATGTTACGTTGCTGAGGTTGATTCCCTCTGCTGCTGCTGCCCATACCTCGATTGGGTTCTGTCCGCCAAGGAATGCCTGAGCTGCATTGTCGCTTGAAAGCTCACCATTGATAAGTCTCTCGTTAGCTGCCTTGTTGTTTACACAGTCACCTGTCTGGTTTGTGATCTCAACACCAACATCTGGATCACATGTTAACTCGTAAAGAAGGAATGCACAAAGCTCTGGGTTTGGTGTATCCTTACCAACCATTACGTATGTACCGCCCCAGTGATATGATGTAGGGCCTGTAACAGCTCCCCAGTTACCATCTACAGCGCCGTTACCCTGCATTGAACCGATGAACCAAGGACATCCGAAGTAGCAGAATACCTTTGAATCATTTGTCATATCAGCAGCCCATGATGAATCCCAAAGGCTTGTGTTGTTTGAATATCCACCCTCATAGATCTTCTTACCTGTCTCAAGGTACTCTGTAACTGCACCGTCAAGTGTAAGCTTCTCTGATGAACCGTCATCTGTTACCCAAGGCTGTGACTGAGTATCCCAGATAGCGTACTTAACATCTGAAGGACCAGATACGATCTTGTATCCAGCATCCTTTAACTTGTCTGCTGTCTCGAAGAACTTGTCCCAATCAGCAAGAGCTGCCTGAACTGTCTCAGGATCATCTGATCCAAGAACTTCCTTAGCAATGTCTCTTCTGTAGAATACAGAACCTGCTGTAGCCTGCCATGTAACGCACTTAAGCTGTCCGTTATATGTACCATACTGCTTAGCGAAGTCGTATGAGTTAGCCATAACATCATCTGTAAATCCAAGATCTGTAAGGCTTGCTGTGTTGTCTGTCTCTGACCAATACTTAGCTACATCGTTATCAGCAGGAATAAGTGAAGGATACTTGTCTCCACTTGTAAGAGCTGTATCAATAGCTGTCTTGTACTCATCTGATGTTCCACCAACACCAAGTGTTACGAACTCAACATAGTCCTTGTACTCTGGGAACTTGTCAAGAACGATGTTCATCTTCTTTGAGAAATCCTCATCCCATGAGTAAGCGTAGATCTTCTTGCTGTCATCCCAGCCATCTGTGCTAGGTGCTGCAATTGCTCCTGTTGCTGAAGCATCTGCCTCTGTTGCCTCTGTAGCATCATCTGATGCCTCTGTTGCCTCTGCCTCTGTCTTAGCCTCTGTTGTTGCCTCTGTTGTAGCATCATCATTTCCGCCACATGCAACGAGTGATAATCCCATTGCCATAGCTAATGAAAGTGCTAACGCCTTTTTGATTTTTCTCACAAAAAAACCCTCCTTTTAAATATGTGTGCTATTCCAATGCTATGCTCTAAAATCGCCTTATCGAGCATATCCGGAATGCCGTGTCATGCTTTTTCATGACCTCTGTTGTGATTTTATTGACAACGTCCTTGTCAACATAGGCTTATTATAGGGCATATTATCTAATTTGGCAACCCCTTTTTTGAGTTTTTTTATCTTTTTTGCACATTTGCCTTTTTTTAAGCTAAAAAAATAACTAATTAAACTTTATCTATAAGGCGTGTATTTTATCATTTTTGTCAAATAGCCTATTTTTCGTACATTCCATGCGCCTTTCCTGCGAATATGGCAACTGTACTTTATATATAGAAAACAGCTTATTTACGGGGTTCCCTTTTAGTCATTATGTATAGCGCATGCAAAACCGGTCTGTTTTATTGTGCAATTTTAAATTTTAGACTTTTTTCACTATTGGAGGGGTTCTGTTCTCCTCTTCTATATGTTAGTATACTATTATTAAATATATTTGACGCGGAAGACCGGATCACATCCGGCTCTTTTCGTGCAGAGGAGTTTTGAATGAGCAAAAAAGATAATACACAGGAAGAGGTGCTGGAAAGCACACAGAAGGATGCCCCGGATGACATTCTGGTCCAGCCAAGGGGTGTCAAGCGTGAGGTGGCCGACGGTTTCTCAGATCCCCGATCTGCAGCGCCCAAAGCGGATCTTGCGACCGAGAACAGTCTTGAGCTGCACGCCATGACGAGATCAGAGCGCCGCAGATACAGACGGGCACAGAAAAAGGCTGAGACGGCGGACATGACACGCTCACAGCGTTTTCATTATTTTATGGACTGCAACAAATGGAAGATCGTGGGAATACTGATGATCGTAGTGTCCCTGACCTGGATCTCACTGGCGGTATATTCCAATACCCGGCCGACGGTATTTGCATATGCGGTGGCCAACAGTCCTGATCCATGGAGCGTGGACACATCCGTTATAGACGACTACAAGAGCTACTATAATTATAAGGACTCGGACAAGATCAAATATATGCAGAACCTGCATTACGATCCGACTACATTTGACGCCGACTACGATGCCAACGGAACGGAATACTCTTCCTTCCCGCTGCTGTGCGAGGACAATATATATGATGTACTGATTTCCGACAAGGCCGGAGTTGAATGCTGCAGTTGGATAAATCTGATACATCCACTCGATACATATGACGGCACTCTCAAAACTCTCTTCGAGGGAGAGCTCAAGGACCGTGTAGTAACGGCGCAGGATTCCGCAAATCACACTTCCGCATATGCAATAGACATCAGCGGAACAGATTTTGCCAACCGCATGAACCTTGGATACGACGATGTGTATCTCTCATTCCCGGGCAACAGCGATGAGAATGTTGACCACATTATCAAGCTGCTGAATTACATTTTTGATCTGGGTATAGAATAAGAAAAATGGCTGTGACATATTGAAGTGTCACAGCCATTTTTTGTCTGTCATTATCTGTATTCGGATGATCATATATCAAAATATCAGTCCTCTGAATCCATGTTCATGACCTGTCTCTTTCTGGCAAGCTCGTCATTTGCAAGATACTCATCGTATGTTGTCTGCTTGTCTATGAGACCTGTATTTGTAATCTCTATGATTCTGTTGGCAGTTGTCTGTACAAACTGGTGATCCTGTGAGGAGAACAGTACCACGCCAGGGAACTTGATAAGTCCGTTGTTGAGCGCTGTGATGGACTCCATGTCAAGATGGTTGGTAGGCTCATCGAGGATCAGGGTATTTGAACCCATGATCATCAGCTTGGACAGAAGACATCTTACCTTCTCTCCTCCTGAGAGAACCTTTACTTTCTTCACGCCATCCTCACCGGCAAAGAGCATTCTTCCGAGGAAGCCTCTTACATATGTGGCATCCTTCTCGTCTGAATACTGTGTCAGCCAGTCAACTATCACGAGGTCGTTGTCAAACTCCTTGGTGTTATCCTTAGGGAAATATCCCTGTGAGGTAGTAACTCCCCACTTGTAGCTTCCCTCGTCCGGCTCCTCCTCGCCTGCAAGTATCTTGAAGAGCATGGTCGTTGACTTGGTATTTGGTCCGACAAATGCTATCTTGTCGTCATGGCCAACTGTGAACGAGATATCATCCAGAAGCTTTTCTCCGTCAACCGTCTTGGAGATATGTGATACGGTAAGCACCTCGTTACCGATGTCTCTCTTTGGTCTGAAATCAATGTATGGATATTTTCTGCTTGATGGCTTGATGTCATCCAGCTCAATCTTCTCAAGGGCACGCTTACGGGATGTAGCCTGCTTGGACTTGGAAGCATTTGCCGAGAATCTCTGAATGAACTCCTGGAGCTCTTTGATCTTCTCTTCTTTCTTCTTATTAGCTTCTTTCATCTGCTTGATCATCAACTGGCTGGACTCGTACCAGAAGTCGTAGTTTCCTGCGTAGAGCTGGATCTTGCTGTAATCTATATCTGCTATATGGGTACATACCTTGTTCAGGAAATATCTGTCATGGGATACAACTATGACAGTGTTCTCGAAGTTGATAAGGAACTCCTCGAGCCATGCGATGGCATCCATATCAAGGTGGTTGGTAGGCTCATCCAGAAGAAGTACATCAGGATTGCCAAAAAGGGCCTGGGCAAGAAGCACCTTGACCTTGAGTCCACCGTCCAGATCCTTCATCAGGCTGTAGTGATACTCTGTGCCTACTCCAAGTCCGTTCAGGAGTGTGGAAGCATCTGACTCTGCCTCCCAGCCGTTCATCTCAGCAAATTCTGCCTCAAGCTCTGCAGCCTTGACACCATCCTCGTCTGAGAAGTCCTCCTTCATATATATAGCATCTTTTTCTTTCATTATCTCATACAGACGCTTGTTACCCATGATCACTGTGTCAAGCACCTGATACTCATCGTATTTGTAGTGATCCTGCTGGAGAACTGAAAGTCTCTCTCCATCATTCATGGTCACATCACCCTTTGACGGCTCTATCTCTCCTGACAGGATCTTCAGGAAAGTTGACTTGCCGGCACCATTTGCACCGATAAGTCCGTAACAGTTGCCCTCTGTAAACTTAATATTTACATCTTCAAATAAAGCCTTCTTACCAAATCTCAATGTTACATTATTAGCACTAATCATTGACGTATATACCTTTCACTATTTGCTGTGTCTGCACACGCAGACGTCTCCATTTTCAGTGATTAAGTATATCAATACATGTCAGATGTGTCAACTTTACTTTATGTACA
Source organism: Bifidobacterium catenulatum (assembly GCA_963600665.1). Lineage (GTDB taxonomy): Bacteria > Bacillota > Clostridia > Lachnospirales > Lachnospiraceae > Coprococcus. The sequence continues at coordinate 6,428 of CAVCCL010000204.1, forward strand.
GAGCGGGTATATTTCGCGCCCGCTCCGGTCTTCCAATCCAACGCTCTTTACCAGAGATCACTGGCCATCTGCTAGAGGTTCTTAACTATCGGATCGTACAGATCAAGCTCACAGTATTCTGTGTCTGTAAAATGATCGCAGTTAAGACAGCTCTTGCCTGCCACATCGTTTGAAAGCCCCTTACATGAACACTTCTTCTCGTACGCGCTGCATCTCTCTGCAACTTCCTTGTAGGTCTCTGTTGAACTTCTCATGATGTTCTCTCCTTTTTGCTATGCATTTTTTCTGCTGCCTTATTATTGTGTGTCTTTTTCCGTGTTTTATTCTGCGTTTTATTCTCTGTTTTTCTTCGTTCTTTCTCCGTTCTTTCTTCGCCGTTTCTTTGCCGTGTCAGAGTTCGGATTCTTGACAATATACTATATATTAAGTACAATCAGAATTAAAAAATTTTTAAATGATTGGAGATGAAATCTTGGACGCAGGTTCCATAATTAACATTATCATTCTGGTGGTGCTGATCGCACTGTCCGCATTCTTTTCTTCGGCCGAAACGGCTCTCACAACGGTGAGCAAATTCTCGCTGAGATCCCTTGCAGACAACGGCAACAAGCGGGCCGCCAGGGTTCTGAAGGTCACAGAGAATTCAAGCAAGCTGATAAGCACTATTCTTATAGGAAATAACATTGTCAACATATCAGCGTCTTCTCTCACGACCACATTTGTGACAAAGGCATTTGGAAGCTCAGCAGTGGGTATCGCAACCGGAGCACTGACGCTGATCGTCCTCCTCTTCGGAGAGATCACACCAAAGACTCTGGCGCAGCGCTATAACCTGAAGATATCCCTGCTGTATATTGATATAATCCGTTTTCTCATGATCGTGCTCACACCTGTGATCTTCATCGTGAACAAGATCGCAGACTTCATTTTCTGGGTGATCAGGCTTGACAAGGACGGCGGTAACCAGAAGATGACCGAGGACGAACTCATAAGCATGGTAAATGTCAGCGAGGAGGAAGGCGTCATCGAGGACAAGGAGAAGGAAATGATAACCAACGTGGTGGACTTCGGAGATTCCATCGCAAGGGATGTCATGATCCCAAGAGCAGATATGACCATCGCCTCTGTTGATATGGCTTACGAGGATCTGCTGAATCTCTACATGGAGGTTCCGTACACAAGAATTCCTGTGTACGAGGATTCCAGAGACAACGTAATAGGAATCCTCCACGTGAAGGATCTCTTTTTCTACAAAGCGACCCATGATATCAACAATTTCAGTGTCCGCAATATCATGAGAAAGCCACTGTATGTATACGAATATCAGAAGACCAACGATCTTCTGCACTCCATGAAGTCGGATTCCAACACCATGGCCATCGTGCTTGACGAATACGGAATCTGCATCGGACTTATTACCATCGAGGATCTCATCGAGGAGATCATCGGAGACATCAAGGATGAGTACGACATGGAGGAGCACAACACGATCATCAAGATCGATGACACCCACTACAACGTGGACGGCTCCATCAAGCTGGACGACCTGAACGATGCCCTGAACCTCAAGATTGAATCCGAGGACTACGATTCCCTGGGCGGTTACATAACCGAGCTGCTGGATCACATCCCAGCCAAGGGCGAGTCCGTAACCGACATCGCATGCATCTACAAGGTAACTGAGATGGATAAAAAGAGAGTCGCGCGAGTGCTTATCACGCTGGCTCCGCAGGAGCCAGGCGACGCCGACGACGAGTAGCCCGGTGGCATGCGCCACTTCCCATCTTGCCGGTTGCTGGTCGGCGGGGTTATGCGCCATCCACGGCTTGCCCGCTACTGGTTGGCGGGGTTATGCGCCATCCACGGCTTGCACGCTGCCGGTCGGCGGGGTTATACGCCATCCACGGCTTGCACGCTGCTGGTCGGCGGGGGTATGCGCAAAAATGACATTTTTGCCGAAAAAGATACAATTTTGTGATATTTCACGAAGGAATTTACGAAAAGCACACAGGCTTGTGAAAGCTTGTGTGCTTTTCTCTTTTTTCGGCTCAAAAAGATACAATCTTGTGTGCAAATCAGCCTTATAATTCCCCAAAGATACACCCCCCGCTTCAAGAGACACTTGCTCTAAGTAACACCAGTTCTAAGATTTCCTGCGTCAACCGATTCAAATTACTGTTAACCGAGCAAGTTACTATCCACAGAGCTGATTGCGTCAATTGCCGAAATTGCGGTCAACTGGCTTCTTGACTTGCTTCCTGCTGGCGGAGATATGCGCAATTTCCTGGCTTACCCACTGTCAGCAGTCGATGGTTCCCCTGCTTGCCTGCTGCCGGTCAACTCAGTTTTCTGCCCTCCCGCAACAAATACCACCTGTAGTTATTCTCTTCCCACTTGAATTTTTAACAAATTAATACGTTTTATAGTAAAACAACCTTGTAATGTAGTTTTGAATACTATATAATATGTCGTGTTGATTCAAAATCAACTGTTTATGTGCGGTATTACACACTGCATAAACAACATGTACTGCGTAAACAACGCATACTGCGTACACAGTATGTATAACTGTTGGAATATGTCAATTTGTGAACGGTATTTATGAATAGCATTTTGCACAGCAGTTTCTGTGCGTGCTTCAACTAATATAAGAGGTGTCTACATGGATAAAAAGACAAATATTAAAGACATAATATCAATGGCCGGTGGTCTTGATTATATAAACCCTAAGGATATTCCTTCCATTGACCTGTACATGGATCAGTTGACCACCTTCATGGAGGATCAGCTTGGCAAGAACAGGCGCAATGACGAGGACAAGGTGATGACCAAGACCATGATCAACAACTACACGAAGAACAATCTTCTGCCATCGCCTAACAAGAAGAGATATTCCAAGCAGCACCTTATACTGCTCATTTATATATACTACCTGAAGAACATGCTCAGCATCAATGATATACAGACTCTGCTTGAGCCTCTGATAGATGGTTATTTTGATTCCAACAAGGACGGCAAGGATATTTCTGATATATACGCCCATTTGTATGAGCATCTGTCCCAGCATTACGGCGACATTATCAAGGATATCGTGAGAACAGCCAACAAGGCTGATGCCATGTACGATCCTGAGAAGGACTCCTATCTCCACGATCTCAGCATGATCTCACTTCTCTCAGTTGATATATATGCCAAGAAGAAATATGTGGAGCATCTGGTAGACAAGCTCAGACAGGAATCTGAGGAAGATGCCAAGGCGAAGGCAAAAGCCCAGGCACAAAAAGCCAGAGAGCAGGCAGCAGCCAAAGCCGCCAAGGCTAAGCAGGCACAGGCTAATGCCGCAAAAGCAAAACAGCCACAGGCAAACGCCGCAGCCGAGAGCAAGAAAAAATAGTCAGCTTACGCACAACCAACAAGTGCGGCAACCAAACAAGCATTTCGACCAGCCCCCAATAAAAGTAAACCCAAATAACTGGCCGTCTACTGCAGATATACCTGTCACGATTCCACAGGACTCCAGCCTGCAACAAAAATAAAAACCCCTGAACGATAAAATGTAATCGTTCAGGGGTTTTATTTTGTCTGACTACTTGTCAGTTTTCTCGTCGCTCTGCTTGTCATTCTGCTGGAAGCTCTTCATTCTTGAAAATACAAGTTCATATCCGTCCTTGCCATAATTCAGGGATCTGTTGACCCTGCTTATCGTGGCAGTGGATGCTCCGGTCTTCTCCGCAACCTCCAGATATGTGTTGTCTTCCTTCAGCATCTTGGCCACTGCAAAACGCTGTGCTATAGATAACAGTTCATTCACCGTGCATACATCCTCAAAGAAATTAAAGCACTCCTCTTCTGTCTCCAATGTAAGTATTGCCTCAAACAGATCCTGTACTGCCTCTGTATGTACTGTTTTTCCCATGTCTAAGCTCCTTTTTGGCTTTCACGACTTTAGCGTGATAAAGTAATATATACTATATACCACTTTCTTATAATTTGCAATCTTTTTTGATCCAGACTGAAAGGCCTCTTCTGTTGACATAGAACTCACCGCAGCCCTCGTCATCTATCTTGATGTCATACTTGGCATTGCCCATGACATCTGCGAAATGTGCGCCTGCAAACTGTCTGCCCACATACATTCTCTTAGTTCCACCCATTCCATCGGACATCACAACCGCAAGTCCTGAATCCTTGTGCTCATCATCGCCCTCTCTGGTCCATCCAACAACCTCGCTGTGATCAAAGTAGTCGTGCTGAGTTCCGTATGCATATTTCTTTCTGAGCTTGAGCAGCTTATTCAGTATCGTCTTCTTAGACTTTACCTTAACCTGTGGTATTCCTGCATAGTCGCCGATATACAGGCACGGATAGCCCTGCTCTCTGAGCAGTATGACCGCATACGCCAGAGGCTTGAACCAATCCTCAACGTATGATTCCAGAACTCCTCCGACCTGGGATTCGTGGTTATCTACAAATGTAACAGCCTTCTCCGGATTGCTCATCATAAGTGAACCCTTAAGCAGATCTGCCATGTTATACTCTCCATCTGCCACAGATGCATCGTGGAAATTGAAGTGCAATGGCACATCGAACATGGATGCCTCATTGTCTGTGGCCTTGATATAGCCATTCAGATATTCTGTATTCCAGTGCCAGAAATCACCGACTGCAAATATATCCTTATGTATATACTCTGGAGCCTCATCTGCGCCCTTCTTCTTCGCGGCTGCAGGAACATCAGATGTCGCTGCAATGAAATCCTTCACAAACCATGCAGGGATAGCCTCTGCCTCCTGGAATCTGAATCCATCCACATCAGTGGTCTTCTCGTACCACTGAGCCCATGCCATGAGCTCGTCGTACACTTCCTGATTGTAGAAATCGATCTCGCTTCCGATTATATAGTCATACTTGGAATATTCCTTGTTCGCCTCGTCATAATCCTTGCCCTCAAGAGCGCACACACGCTTCTTGAATTCTTCCTGCTTCCAGTCTATTCCTGCAAAGTGCTTCCAGTTCCACTTGAACTTGGAATACTTTGACTTTCTTCCAGGGAATGTAAACTTTGAAAGTGCTCCCACAGTCTTCTTATTGCCGATCATCTGTGGAATATCCTTTGTGTTGAAGTCGGCTGCTGTAACCTTCTCTATCCTGTCAGCGCCGAGCTTCTGTCTGACTGCAATGTCCGCATAGACATTTATCCCCTGATCCTTCATAGCCTTTATGGCAGCTATATACTCATCCTTAGTTCCATATCTGGTTCCGACTGAACCCTTCTGGTCAAACTCTCCCAGATCATACAGATCGTACGGAGCATACCCCATATCTTCTTTGCCCTGTGCTCCCTTTGTAGCAGGCGGAAACCATACAGCCGTAGCCCCCATCTTCTTCAGAACCGCAGCGTCCTCCGCTGCCTTTTTCCATAAATCCTGGCTGTCGGTCGTATTCGCTGTAAAATACTGTACCAAAAGTCCGTTATCCTTCATCTCAATACCTCCGTTATTGGCTTTTAATCACCCTTATAAATCATTATATCAAATCTGAATATATGAGTAAAGACCGACAAATAACAAAAAACAAGCCCGCAGGCTCCCCTTACCGGAGTGCCTGCAGGCTTGTCGAATACACTATATGCTGTAACGTATATATCAAGGATCGCACCCGCTGATCCATGTATGGATACACCACAACTTATAATATATTATATATTACATATTCTTGATTCTCTCTATAGCCTCAACTGTATTCTCGTAGGTTCCGAATGCAGTAAGTCTGAAGTATCCCTCACCACTTGGGCCGAAGCCTGAGCCTGGAGTTCCAACTACATTTGCATTCTCAAGCAGGTAATCGAAGAAATCCCATGAAGACATGTTGTTCGGAGTCTTGAGCCAGATGTATGGCGCATTTACACCGCCTGATACAGTGTAGCCTGCATCCTTGAGTCCCTGTGATATAACCTTTGCATTGTTCATGTAATATGCGATCTGAGCCTTTGTCTGAGCCTTGCCCTCGTCTGAGTACACTGCGTCTCCTGCTGCCTGAACAATGTATGGAGCGCCATTGAACTTTGTTCCATGTCTTCTTGCCCACAGGCTGTGCATTGACACGCCGTCTGCGTCCTTCAGACCCTTTGGAACTACAGCATAGCCAAGACGTGTTCCTGTGAATCCTGCGTTCTTAGAAAAGCTCTTGAGCTCGATAGCACATGTCTTTGCGCCCTCGCACTCATATATTGTATGAGGAACATCCTCCTCGCTGATATATGCCTCGTATGCAGCATCGTAGATGATGACTGCTCCGACCTTATTTGCGTAATCTACCCACTCCTGAAGCTGATCCTTCTTGATCGTTGCTCCTGTAGGGTTGTTTGGGAAACACAGATATATGATGTCAGGTGTCTCCTTTGGAAGCTCTGGTGCAAAGTTATTGTCCGCAAGACATGGCATGTAAATTACATCGCTCCACAGCTCTGTGTTCTTGTCGTATGTTCCTGTTCTTCCTGCCATTACATTTGAATCAACATATACAGGGTATACAGGATCACATACTGCGATCTTGCTGTCTGCTGTGAAAATCTCCTGGATATTTGCCGAGTCACTCTTTGCTCCGTCGCTGACAAATATCTCATCAGCAGATATGTCCACGCCTCTGTCAGCGTAGTCGTTCTTTGCTATGGTGTTCCTGAGGAACTCGTAGCCAAGATCAGGGGCATATCCCTTGAATGTCTCCGCAACTGCCATCTCGTCTACAGCCTTGTGAAGGCGCTCTATGATAGCCGGTGCAAGTGGCTGTGTCACATCACCGATGCTGAGTCTTATAACCTTCTTGTCAGGGTGTGCAGCACTGTACTCTCTCTGCTTTCTTCCAACTGTTGAGAAGAGATAACTTCCCGGAAGCTTTAAATAATTTTCATTTGCCTTAAACATATCTTTCCTCCTAATATATATCAGTCCAGCCTTCAAATACTTCCCTTGCCGGTCCTGTCATGTACATAGTTTCATTCTGCCTGTCGTAATCAATATCCAGAGTTCCTCCAAGCAATGAGACCTTCACCGAATCTCTCGTCCTACCGGCAGCTATACCCGCCGCCACAGCCGCACATGCGCCTGTACCACACGCAAACGTCTCGCCGGAGCCGCGCTCCCACACGCGCATCCGAATATGATCTTCGTCAACGGTCTGGACAAATTCTACATTTGTCCTGTTCGGGAACATGGGATGCACCTCCATCTCAGGCCCCAGAGTCTCCATCTGACAGACATATATATCATCCACCCACACAACCGCATGGGGATTGCCCATGGATACCCGGACAAAATCCACAGTTTCATCAGGCAGAACAGCCGTCTCGACAGCCGCACCTATATCCGGTCTGCCCATATCCACACACACCGCAGCCACTCTTCCATCCTGCAGAATGCATCTGAGCCGTTTTATACCCGCCTGTGTCTCCACAGTAAATTCCGTCTTCTTCGTCATTCCATGGTCGTATACATACTTGCCAAGGCATCTTATACCATTTCCACACATCTCTGCCCTGCTGCCATCCGCATTGTATATATCCATATTAAAATCAGCCCTGGCCGAAGGTCCTATAAGTATCAGTCCGTCGCCCCCAATGCCCCTGTGCCTGTCGCTGACAAGCCTGGCAAGGATCTCCGGATCATACACCTTTTCTCTGAAGCAGTTCACGTACACGTAGTCATTTCCAAGCCCTTCCATCTTCGTGAATCGCAATAGAAAGCCTCCCTCTTGATCTGTTTTAGAAACAATCTGAATTATCCAGTATCATATATGCCATCTCGACTATATTTATACCGTTATCCATGCTCTTCTTTTGCAGATATCTGTGAGCGCCCTGTTCATCATACTCAAAGTCGTGCATAAGCTTGAGCTTTGCCGCCTTGATGATCTTCTTCTCTTCCTCGGTTCTCTCCTTTGGTCTGGACTTTCTCTTTTTTCTCTCCCACAGAAGATTCTCTATGGTGAGACTTACGGTATTCACAAAGTCCATGGACTTTATCGGCATAGACAGACATACCACGCCGCTGTCCCGGACTTCCTCATAATTCTTCTTGCTGCTGAGCACGATCATGTCAAAATATTTTGGAATGTAATTCTCAAGATCTGAATACATCATATCCGGGAATTTATATCCGCATATTATGACTCCGTCGTCGCACGCATCCGCAGCCTGCGCCGCCTGGGCTCCGGTTGTACACACCTTTGTAACACTTATACCATTGCGAATGAGCAGGTTTTTTATACTCTTTGCTTCTTCTATTTTCGGAAAAACTATTATGACATTTACCAAATCAAAGCCCTCTCAATCGTGTATGTATAGCTATTATCAAATATATAGGTAAGCAGACCTTGCGCTCCGCTTACCTATACTACTCATCATTTTATATTGTTCGTATATCAGATCAGACTTTGTACAGATAGTTTGAGATCTCCCAGTCTGTAACCTGTCTTGTGTACTCATTCCACTCATCCATCTTGGCACTTGTATATCTCTCGAAGATGTGTGAACCAACTGCCTCCTTCATGAAGTCGCTCTCGCTCATGGCAAGAGTTGCCTCTCTGAGGTTTGCAGGAAGGCTGTGGATATGACGTGCCTTCTTCTCCTCTGCTGTGAGGTTGAATATATTTGTATCTACACTTGGTGGAACCGGAAGCTGACGCTTGATTCCGTCAAGTCCTGCTCTAAGACATACTGCCATAGCAAGGTATGGGTTAGCTGTTGGATCCGGACATCTGAGCTCTACTCTTGTTCCTGCGCCACGTGCACTTGGAATTCTGATAAGAGGACTTCTGTTCTTTGCTGACCATGCGATGTAAATAGGAGCCTCATAGCCTGGAACAAGTCTCTTGTATGAATTTACAAGTGGGTTGGTGATGGCTGTCATCTCCTTCATATGCTCCATGATTCCGGCGATGAACCAGTAAGCCTCCTGGCTGAGTCCGAGCTTATCGCTCTCATCTGCAAATATGTTCTTGCCATCCTTCTGGAGTGACATGTTCATATGCATACCTGAACCACATACGCCGTACTTTGGCTTTGGCATAAATGTTGCGCAGAGACCGTGTCTCTTGGCAATAGTCTTTACAACCAGCTTGAATGTCTCGATGTTGTCGGCGGTTCTCAAAGCCTCACCGTACTTGAAATCTATCTCATGCTGTGCAGGAGCTACCTCATGATGTGATGCCTCGATCTCAAACCCCATCTGCTCAAGAGTAAGAACCATATCTCTTCTCGCATTCTCACCGAAATCCAGTGGTCCGAGATCGAAATAGCTTGCTCTCTCGTATGTGTTAGTTGTAGGCATTCCGTTCTCATCTGTCTGGAAGAGGAAGAACTCACACTCAGGACCTACATTCATAGTGTAACCCATCTCTTTTGCTTCAGCCAGAGCTCTCTTAAGTACATATCTTGGATCGCCCTCAAATGGTGTTCCATCAGGCTTATATACATCACATATAAGTCTTGCAACCTTTCCCTGCTGTGGTCTCCAAGGGAATGTCTCATATGTATCATAATCAGGATACAGATACATATCTGACTCCTCAATTCTTGCAAAGCCCTCTATAGAAGAACCGTCGAACATGATCTTGTTGTCAAGTGCCTTCTCTATCTGGCTTGAGGTTATCGCTACGTTCTTAAGGTCACCAAAAATATCTGTGAACTGAAGTCTTATAAACTCAACATCATCTTCTTTGACCTTTTTCAGTATGTCTTCCTTTGTGTATTTTCCCATCGTTATACTCCTTTTCTACACATTGTTTGATCCTCTGCATGTAAATCCCTATGAGTTTTTCTCATAGCTAGAGTTATAATAAACTTTGACAGAACTTTTGTCAACACAGATGAACGGTTGAGCAAATGTATATTCTGTCATAATTCTCTATCGAAGATCTCTCTTCCTGAATGTCAGCCACGTTGCCACTATCATCACTGCGCCGTACGCAGCAGCCACAGCCAGCGATATTCCCGCATGGCTCCAATCTATATCGACCTGGCTCATCTCCCTCACAGAGCTGAACGGCATATATCCCAGTATTTTCTCCAGAACATCCGACTGGAACAGTACAGGCATGATCTGCACGCCGAGATCCACAAGGAAAAACAGCAACAGATTCACCGATACAGACGCAGCCTTGGACGTCAGTACAAACGCAAGGAACACGCATGTCATATATAACATCGTAAGTACAAATCCCTCACACGCCACCGATCTCAGCATATATCCTGCCACATCCATGGTAAATGCCTTTCCAAAGCCTCCACAAATGCATCCTCCCACGGTATACACAAGTATATCCTCAAGAGAAAGTATCCAGATCGCCACTATATATACTATGATCTTCGAAAACATTATATGTGCCCTGCTGTGTCCCTGGGCTATCGCACACTGGATATCCCTGGACTTGTAATCGCTGGTGATGAGCAACGCCGCAATAAATCCAAACAGCATGCCCGACACCGAGCTTCCGGAAAACGAGCCCAGCAGATATTGGAACTGAAAATCTCCCGTGAGTTCTATTCCGAGAATATCTCCAACCAGTCCCACCGAGATCAGATATATTATATCCTGGGCAAAGAAAACTATCAGGCACACTCTGAAGCCCAGGCTCTTATACAGCTTATAAAATTCAGCCGACAACAGTTCACGCATAATGAGCACCCCCTATCCTGTGAATAAAGTAGTTCTCAAGGCTCTCCTCCTCGAGATGGTACTCACTGACAAACACCCTCTCATTGTAGAGGACCCATGCCAGTTCGTCTGAGTTTACCGGCTGGTCCACGATTATCTCATCGCCATTCACATACACATTCACTATATTGTATCTCATAGCAAGTATATCAAGAACCTTCTTCACATCATTGGTGCGCAGTCTCAGTCTTCTGTGACACTTTGCGTCAAGTTGCGCTGCAGAGAGGCAGTCTATGATCTGTCCTCTGTCTATCATTATGTAGTCCGTTGCCAGCTCGTGAAGCTCTGTGAGTATATGGCTGGATATAAGTATCGTCACGCCAAATCTCTGATTTATCTGCTTGAGAAGATTTCTTATCTCTACTATTCCAACCGGATCAAGTCCGTTTATCGGCTCATCCAGGAGCAGAAGATCCGGGCCTGACAGCATGGCACAGCCAATCGCCAGCCTCTGTTTCATTCCCATCGAATAATTCCTGAACTTCTTCTTGCCAACGCCCTGCAGACCCACGTTCGCTATGGTCTGCTCGATGAGCTTGTCGTTCTTTATCCCCCTCAGCTTCATATTAAGCTTTATGTTGTCTCTAGCATTATAATTGTCGTGCAGTCCGGCATGTTCACACACCGTTCCTATCCTCTTTCTGGCATTTACCAGCCCCTTGCTGTCACTGGCGCCAAATAACTCTATCTCTCCCTCGTCAGGAAACAACAGGCCATTGATATGATTTATCATTGTCGTCTTTCCTGCCCCGTTCTGTCCTATAAAGCCATATATCTTCCCCCTTTCAAGAGATATATTGACATTGGACAAAACAGTATTCTTTCCAAATGTCTTCGTGAGTCCGCTTACTCTCACAACATTATCTGCCATTTATTCCCCACCTTTCTGTCCTCATAAAATACGCTTACAGGAAATAATATTCTATGAATTTACACAAAAACCCGTCATCCAGCACATAGCTGAACAACGGGTCCTTTATATACTTATCAATGATAAGAATTAATCCTGAACGTATGGTAATATTGCGATCTGTCTAGCTCTCTTAACAGCAATAGTGATTGCTCTCTGATGCTTAGCACATGTTCCTGTGATTCTTCTTGGAAGGATCTTACCTCTCTCTGAGATATACTTTCTGAGTGCGTTTGAATCCTTGTAATCGATCACAGCCTCTTTATTAGCACAATACTCGCAGACTTTCTTTCTTCTACGGATATTTCTTCTCTTCATTGGAGCGTCAGCTCTATCAGTCTTATTGTAAGCCATTGTATTTACCTCCTATTTTACTTGAATGGTAAATCGTCCTCAATACCTTCCGGTATACTCATGAAGCCCTCAGCTCCTGCATTGCCAGGTGCCGGTCTTCCTGCTGGCTGATATCCACCGCCTGATGCCTGTCCGCTTGCAGCCTTGCTCTCAGCAAACTCCTGCTCCTCAACAACAACATCAGTTGTGTACACCTTGTTACCATCCTTATTCGTATAGCTTCCAGTCTGGATTCTACCTGTTATAGCAATCTTCGTTCCCTGCTTCAGGTACTTCTCTGCAAACTCAGCGCTCCTGCCAAATGCAACGCAGCCGATGAAGTCTGCACTCTGGTCGCCATTTCTATTGAATCTTCTGTCTACAGCCAATGTGTATCTTGCAATAGCCATCTGGCCATCACCTGTGTTTGACTGTGAATATCTAACTTCCGGGTCTCTTGTGAGACGACCCATCAATATTACCTTGTTCATTATAGAATACCTCCTATTACTCGGCGTCTAATCTAACGCAAAGATATCTAAGAACTGATTCCATAATACGAATGTTAGCCTCAAGCTGAGCTGGAACTCCAGCCTCTGCATCAAACTGAATGAAGTAGTAGTATGCTTCGCCCATCTTCTGAATCTCGTAAGCAAGCTTCTTGAGTCCACACTCGTTAACTTCTGTAATTGTTGCGTTAGCCTTCTCAATATAAGACTTAACCTTATCAACTACAGTTGTTCTGGCTTCCTCATCAATCTTTGCACTAACAACTAAAGTTAATTCATATTTGTTCATTACATTGCACCTCCTTATGGTCTCTGGCCCACAGTCATCTGTGAGCAAGGAAAATATGATTAATACATCACAAGTTCAGATACTATCATATTTTTCCAGCCAATTCAAGCATTTTTTCTATGATCCTCCCAAAAATTCTGTGGCATGCTTTCTCGACCACAATGGGAACATGCATCTCTGGCATCTGTAGTTCTCTCTCTGCTCCACGCTCACCGCGCTGAAGAATGTTCTCCACATATCTGTGTAATCATCCTCCATATATTCTGCACTGCCCAGCGTCTCCATCTCCTGATCTGTAAGCCGCCTCACATACATATCCGAATCCACTGGATGCACCACGGCGTAACGTCTGCCATCATCCACTATCAGCCAGTATTCTGACGGCATCCTGTCCGCAAAATGACTGGCGACAAGAAGCGCAACATCGTCCTTTGGTTCTATATGACATACATACACCCGCCCCTGGACAGCAGTGAATCTGGCTATCTCCCTGAACAGATGTGCCTCGTTGCTCACACTCCGCCCAAGTTCCATGATACGCATCACCTCCGGGCTTATGAGCATATGCTCCACCTTCCGCCCCTCGGCAAATGCCAGTATCAGATATCTGTACACAGTGTCCAGTGCATCCTCCTGATGCGACAACAGTGCATTGAATACGTTGCGGTACACCAGCCAGGATACCTTCTTCACAGACCGGGTAAACTTCTGCACCTTGTCCGCATCCGGCTCGACATGTATATAGTCAGCGAACATGTCCAGTTGTTCCACAGGCTCCTTCATAAGCATCACATGGTCGTGTCCGACCTGCAGTGCCATACTCCACGCCTCATATATGCATGTAGCCATATCGTCATATCTGTCTCTGCATGTGAAAACCTTCATATTGTCCATAACTTCCACCTTCACGCCTTCATTCCTATATCAAATAAAGTCATCTGTCTATACTGTTCATTGCCGTGTGATGCCTGCCAGTTCTCTCCCCAGCTCAGATCCGTCATCTCCCTAACAATGTAATCCCTCTCTATAGGGATCCTGTACATCATACGTCCGCCACACGTTATAAAATAATGTGCTCTCTTAAGCACCACCCCCATCTTCTTCAGATTATCGAAATCCAGGCTTCCGTATCTGCGGGCTCTCACTATCCTGCCCGCCGACTTCGGCCCTATGCCGGGAATCCTGAGAAGCAGATCATACGGTGCCGTCTGCACCTCCACCGGGAACTGGTCGAGATGCCTCACTGCCCAGTTGCACTTCGGATCCATTCTCTGATCGAGGTTCGGCTCACTCTCAGACAATATCTCCTCCGCATGGAATCCATAATATCTGAGCAGCCAGTCCGCCTGATACAATCTGTGCTCACGGAGCAATGGAACCGCCGTATCCAGCGCAGGGAGCGCCGAGTCCTCGTTGATCGGTATATACGCGGAGTAGAACACACGCTTCAGATCATATCTCTGGTACAATCTCTGTGCCGTGTGTATGAGCGTGTAATCCGACTCTCCGCTGGCTCCAACTATCATCTGTGTGCTCTGTCCCGCCGGGGCAAATGCCCGTCTCCTGTCTGTATCTCCAAACATGACAGGGAGGGGCGAAGAGGCAGCACCGATGTCTCTTTTATCAGAAGTCATTCCATCTGTGAGTGCCCCTGCCGCTGACATCTGCAGAGCACCTTGTCTTTCCTGCCCTGCCAGCTCTGCTTTGTATGCGGTCAGATCCTTCTGCAGATTCTTCTCATTGAATATGCTTCCGGTAAGGTATCTGTTTATGCCGCTCCTCTCCATCCGCGCGGTCTTGCCAACCGCCACCCTGTGGGATTCTATGGTGCTGGTCAGCTTGCCCATGGGATCAAGTATCGTGCCAAAGCTCTTGTTCGGTGCCAGCCTCTTAAGGCTCTCCTCAGTCGGCAGCTCCATATTAACACTTATCCTGTCCGCTAAATATCCCACCATACTTATCAGTTCATCCGATGCGCCCGGAATGGTCTTCACATGTATATATCCGTTGAACCTGTACCTCGTCCTGAGAAGATACAGAGTCTCGCACATCCTCTGCATGGTGTATGTGGGATCTCTGAGCACACCGGAACTCAGGAACAGTCCCTCTATATAATTCCTCTTATAAAACTCTATGACCAGCTCGCACAGCTCCTCCGGCTCAAATGTCGCTCTTGGCACATCATTACTCCTGCGGTTCAGGCAATATTTGCAGTCATACACACAGTGGTTCGTCATGAGAACCTTAAGTAGCGATATACATCTTCCATCCGCTGCAAAGCTGTGACATATTCCGCAGGATACACTGTTGCCTAGTGATCCCTTCTGTCCTTTCCTGTCCACCCCGCTGGAGGTACACGCCACATCATACTTCGCCGCATCTGCCAGTATATTCAGTTTTTCCTTTGTTGTAAGTCCTGTAATTATCTCGTTCATGCATTCAATTATACGAACATTTGTTCGATATTGCAAGAGGTAATTTCTGGTTATCCGACTGGAACTTCACAGCACTGATAGGCGCAAAAAAAGACCGGACACACTCTGAACGAATGTATCCGATCTTCTCTGTCCGAAAGGCTCTGATCTATGACCATTCCTTTCTTCTATATGATTCTAAGCTATATCTTAGAGCTGTGGACCTGCTGCAACTAATGCCTTACCTGCTGCATTTCCCTCATACTTAGCAAAGTTCTTCTGGAATCTTGCTGCAAGATCCTTAGCCTTTGTCTCCCACTCTGAAGCATCAGCGTATGTGTCACGTGGGTCAAGGATTGCTGGATCTACGCCAGGAAGCTCTGTTGGAACCTCGAAGTCGAACATAGGGATCTTCTTTGTAGGAGCCTCATTGATAGCACCGCTGAGGATTGCATCGATGATTCCTCTTGTATCCTTGATTGAGATTCTCTTGCCTGTTCCATTCCATCCTGTGTTAACAAGATATGCCTTAGCGCCACTCTTCTCCATCTTCTTAACAAGCTCCTCTGCATACTTTGTAG
>CAVCCL010000205.1:0-7212 GCA_963600665.1 Bifidobacterium catenulatum
GAGCTGGACGGTACAGAGATCGATCACATATACGAGTTGTATAATAACGATCCCGAAACCATCAAACAGCTCCAGCGTCAATCCGATTACAACGCCACCGGCGATATAGCTACGCTGAGTGCCGGATATACCCACTCTTCCATGTTCGATGGCTACAAAGTCATCAAGGGCATAGACGTATCCGAGTGGAACGGCGACAACATCAACTGGAAAAAGGTCAAAGCCGCAGGAATATCCTACGCATTCATACGTGTGGGCGGACGCTACTACGGTTCAGGAAAATATTTCATCGATTCTACATATAAGGATAATATCAAAAATGCACTGAATGCAGGTGTTGACGTGGGTGTGTACTTCTACTCACAGGCCATCAGCACATCGGAGGCCAAGACAGAAGCCAAATACACTACCGACCTGATCTCAGGCTACAACATAACTTATCCCGTTGTCATGGATTATGAATACGCATGGGAAGATGGAGGTCTGAGCGGTCGTCTGTACAACGCCCACCTTTCCAAGAGCGCAGCTACAAATGTCATAAAGGCATTCTGTGCGGCAGTTGAATCAAAGGGCTATGTAGGCATGATCTACGCCAGCAAGACTGTCATCACAGACGACATGAACGCATCTTCGATCGCGCAGTCATATCCTATATGGAATGCCCAGTACAACGACACGGACACTCTCACAGTGAAACACTCATACTGGCAGTACAGCGACGTCGGCAAGGTGTCAGGAATCAGCAATGCAACTGATATGAATTTCAGATATGTCAAATCTCCTGCCGCACCTTCATCTCTGACACAGTCAGCGTGCACAGACTCCACTATCACACTGACATGGACGAAAATCCCGGAGGTCTATGCTTACCAGATCGTGCGTTACGACAGCTCCGAAGATAAATATGTCTCCGTGGGAACTGCCAAGGGTGCCGGAACGACTACATTTACAGATAAGAATCTTCAGGACGGTAAAAAGTATACATACAAGGTACGCGGATACTACAAATTGAGCTCAGGAGCCATCTACGGAACCTACTCAGCAGAGTGTACCGGTATTACAATAGCTGATACCATAGAGAACTTTGCGGCTGCAGTTACAGCGCCTACATCTGTAAAGCTTTCATGGTCACCTATCCCTGCAGCAACAGGATACAGAGTGTACAGAAGCAACGGCTCATCAGGCAGCTATGAGACCGTTGCCACGACCAATTCTCCTGACGACTGCGAGGTTACTGACAGCCAGCTCAATCCCGGCACCAAATATAACTACAAGGTACGCGCATACACAACAACTGATACCAACACCATCTGGCACGTTCTGTCAGATGCCAAGACCATAACCACTGACCCTGGTGAAGTTACCGGACTCAAGATCACTTCAGCTTATACAAGTTCGCTTACACTGAAGTGGAATAAGCAGGAAAATGTTGACGGATACATCGTATATGTGTGGGAGCCATCCAATGCTACTTGGACAAGACTTGCAAAGATCTCTTCCAAGTCTACTGACACATACACACACAAGGGACTTCCTCATTCAACAGAGTACAGCTACACGGTATGTGCATATTACAAGAAAAATGGAACATACCACTACACGGAGACAGCCAGCGCAGTGAGCGGATTTACCGGACCTGCTGTTCCTTCACAGATCGCAACCGCATCAAGGACAGCCAATTCCGTGACCATAAGATGGACACAGATATCTGATGCCACGGGATACACGGTATACAAATATAATACGTCCAGCAAGTCATTTGAACAGGTGGCACGTATCAGCGGAAGCAGCAACAGAACATACACATTTACAGGACTTAAGGCCGGAACAGAATACAAGTTTGGAGTGAGAGCATACACAGAGCGGAATGGATTCACAGGCTTCAGTGACCGCAAGGATTTCAGCTCCTGCACTCTCCCGGCAACCTTTACATCATCCTTCAAATACACACCACTTGGATCGCAGAGATTCCTCCAGTGGTCAAAGCTGTCATACGCTGACGGCTACATCGTATACAAGTATGACCAGAAGACAAACAAATACACAAGAGTTAAGAAGATAACATCAAACAAGACAAATTACTGTTTTGTTCCTAACCTCAGAAGCGGCTACGGTTACCGTGTTCTTGCTTACATGAAGTACAACGGCAAGATATACTACGGAGCAATGTCAAATGCACCGGTCAAGAGTACATCTCTTACCGGAACGATCACTGACAGCAGCGTAAACCTCCGTGCAAAGGCTGGAACAAACAGCAGAGTAGTCAGGACGCTTGCAAGGGGTTCAAAGGTCAAGATCTCCGGCTATGCAAAGTCTGGAAGATATATCTGGTATAAGGTCACATACACCAGAGGCTCCAGAAAATATACAGGCTATATAAGATCTGATTTCATACGTGTCAAGTAATTCTGATACTTATACAATTAAAATAGGGAAAAGCATACATACTTTGTATCTCCTGCTTTTCCCTATTTTTTTATATTTTTTCTCAATATTTTTCTCGTGCAGGCCTTTTATTAATAATATTTTAATAATCTTTTTGTAATATAATTGTAATATTTGTATTAGGAGGCTTACATGAGAATAAAACGATTATCTAAACAACTTTTTATTATTTCCCTTGGAATATTTATACTGACTGCGGCAGATAATATCTTCAACTCTGCCACAGTATATGCGGCTGATACCTCCACCATCTCAACGTCATCGACCAGATCTGAGGTCCAGGAGGTTGTTGATGAAGGTAACTTTGACTACACTCAGTTGAGTGATGCCGAGATCGACCACATATATAGTCTTTACGGCAACGATCCTGAGACGATAAGGCAGTTGCAAAAGCAGTCAGACAGCGCCGATCCTTATGGTGTTGCCACACTCTCATCGACAACATATACACACGCATCCCAGTTCAAGAACTCCACTGTCATGAAGGGGATAGATGTATCGGAGTGGAACGGTTCAATCAACTGGAGCAAGGTAAAATCCAGCGGCGTTACATTTGCTTTTATCAGGGCTGGAGGAAGGTACTATGGCTCAGGTGCATATTTCGTCGACTCCAAATTTGCTGATAATGTCAAGAATGCAACTGCGGCAGGGATCGATGTCGGAGCGTACTTCTACTCTCAGGCCATAAACGCCACCGAGGCCAGGCAGGAGGCGGCATACACCTTGAACATCGTATCCTCTTACAACCTGACACTTCCCATCGTCATGGACTACGAATATGCATGGGAGGGCGGACTGACCGGCAGGCTCTACAATGCGCACCTGTCCAAGAGTGCTGCCACCACGGTCATCAACACATTTTGCAGTACAGTGGAAGCAAGTGGCTACGTGGGCATGCTGTATGCGAGCAAAAGTGTTATAACCGATGACATGAACATCACCAGTATAAACAACAAATACCCGATATGGAATGCGCAGTACAACGATTCAGACACGCTGACCGCCACTCATTCATATTGGCAGTACGATGACAACGGAACCGTCGCCGGAATAAGCTATCCGACGGATCTTGATTTCAAATATGTAAATACACCGGCAGCACCTACAGAACTCACATTTAAGTCATCGACCAGCTCATCCATAACCCTCACATGGAATAAGGTTCCGGAGGTATATGGTTATCAGATAGTTCGTTACGACGAGTCCGAAGGAAAATATGTGTCGATCGGAACAGCAAAGGGGGCCGGAACTCTGACCTACACTGATAACGGTCTCACCAGCGGTAAAAAATATACCTACATGGTGCGCGGATACCATAAATTAAATACCGGCACTGTATACGGAGCTTACTCACAGGAATATAGCTGCACCGCCACCTATGCAGAGGCTGTAACTGCATCGACAGATCCTGAACCTCCAATCTTCGATACCGCCCCGGACATGCCTGCCTAGGCCGCCATAGCAAGCAGGACTTCCAGTTCCATTAATGTCCGCTGGAGCAAGATTTCCGGAGTCACAGGCTATTTCGTGTACAAATACAACACGTCCACTGGTAAATATGACAGAATTGCAAGATGCATAGGCGACGAATCCAGAAGTTTTAACTTTACCGGACTTTCTCCCGCCACAACATACAAATTCGGCGTTAGGGCGTATTATGAATACAACGGTGTGATCATGTACAGCAACCGCCTGGAGTTCAGCAAATGTACAAAGCCACGAACCTTTACATCTTCATTTAAGTATACTCCTCTCGGTTCGTATCGCTGTCTGCACTGGCAGAAGCTTTCAAATGTATCCGGCTACATCATATACAAATATGACATTGCCCATAACAAATACACAAGAGTAAAGAAAATATCCTCTTACAAAACAACCAATTGTATACTTCCTGCTTTGAAGAGCGGCTTCGGCTACAGGATTCTTGCATATAAGAATGTCAATGGTTCGATAGTATATGGCGACATTTCAAAAGCTCCCGCAAAAGCCAGCTCATTGAGCGGAACAGTCATTGACAGTCAGGTCCGTCTCAGGGCAGGGGCAGGAACCAACAAACGTATCATCCGGGAACTTGCCAGAGGATCAAAGGTCAAGATCAGCGGCTGCAAGTATTCCGGCAAGAATGCGTGGTATAAGGTCACTTACACCAAGGGCTCAAAGAAATACACCGGATATGTAAGATCTGATTTCATAAGAATAAACTAGTCTGAATTCAAACAACAAAAGAGGCATCATACCTGACCAGGTATGATGCCTCTTTTGTATTTATCATAATGATCGTCCGTTAGTGGGAACTATTTCACAACCTTAAATGATGCCTTGACATAGCCATCTGCATAGAGCACAAGCTCTCTACCGTTGCTGCCCCACATGAGCTCTTCCTCTGCGTATGAAGGCTCCACGAACTTGACGTCAAGTCTCTTCAAGTCCTCGTGTGCACATGCTGCTGTGCGGAGGAGCAACATTCCCTGAACTACAGGATGGTCTGTGAGGTGGATCTTATTCTCGTCTCCTGTCTCCTTGCTGAATGCATATACCTCTTCCTTTGTAAATGTGTGGAATGGCTTCTCGTCCTCATACTCAGCCTTCTCCACTCTCTTGATCTCCTTCTCCTTGTCTGATGCCTTTACCAGTGTGATGGTCATCTTCTCAACCGGAGCCTCTTCTCCCTCTACCTTTCCAAGTATTGAGAGTATGTACATGAAAGCGTTCTCCTTCACATCACCGTATTCATATGTGATGTTGTCGGCAGCCTCTGCCTTCTCTCTGTCCACTGTGTAGGATATCTTGCCTATGAATGCGCCCTGATATGTGGATGCATCCATGTCTGTCATCTTTGTTCCAAGTCCCATGATCCTGTCATAAATCTTCATATACTTCTCCTTTAAACACTTATTATCTTCTCTTCTTTGTGTGCCGTTAAACCTTCTCATTCAGTTCCATACATGCGGTATATTCATTAAGCCCTACGCATGTGGCAGGTCCGTGACAAATCCGTTTCTTCTTATCATGTCAAAGTCAAGGTCAAATGATGTTCCGTCCGTTGTCAGGAAGTCACCACTTATGACCGCATTTGCTCCGGCGGCAAGTGCAGCCTCGCCGTTGTCCTCATATCTGCCTCGTCCGGCAGCAAGCCTTATCATGACCTTCGGCATGACAAATCTGTATACAGCAATCGTTCTGACATACTCCTCCTCAGTGAGAGGCGTCTTGTCGTAAAACGGCGTTCCCTCCCTCGGATTGAGGAGGTTCATCGGAACCGAATCCACTCCAAGCTCCCTGAGCTCAAAGGCAAGCGCTACCCTGTCCTCAAGTGTCTCACCCATGCCGAACAGACTTCCACTGCACACCATAAGTCCTGCAGCCTTTGCAGCGCGTATGGTCGTCTTCTTCTGTTCCTGTGTATGGCTGGTGCACACCTCCGGGAAATATGCCGGTGAGGTCTCAAGATTGTTATGTATCATCGAGAGTCCCGCACCCTTAAGCTTCGTAAAGTCATCCTGATCCAGCAGGCCAAATGACGCACATATGTTGATATCCACATTGCCTCGTATATCCCGGACTGTTTTCTCTGCAAGTTCGACCTCACGCTTTGAAAGTCTCCTGCCCTCAGCCACAAGGCAGTACCTGAAGCTTCCCTTTCCATAGTCGATCGATGCCCCCTCAGTCACCGCTTCATCACCCAGCAGATTTATCTCTGGTATATCCTTCTTCGCTATTCTGGACTGTGCACAGTATCTGCAGTTCTCTGTGCATCTGCCCTCCTTCACGCTTATGACCGAGCACACATCGCACCGGTCTCCGCAGAAATGCTCTCTTATCTCATTTGCTGAAGCCGCCAGTATATCCAGATCCTCATGTGCAAGCTTCAGAGCCTCATCATATGTGATCTCCGCTCCACCACTTAGCACGCGGGTCTTAAGCTCCTCTACATACTCTCTGCCCATATGATTCCTACCTCTTTTCTGTAAAGTTCCCAGTTTCATCTGGTCTTCAGCCCTTGTGTATGTAAATCACAGAATCTGCCGGATGCCTGCAACATGTCTACCGCCCATCTGACAGTTCATATGTATATATGGAAAGAGCCTGCCACCGGCAGGCTCCCCCATCTGTATATAACTCTCTATATCTTTCACAGATATTTAGTATCAGCTATTTATCTTGTGTTCTCTGTTTTGTCTCCAAATGATAACATCAGGATTACAGTGCAGCCTTGATCTGCTTGTAGATACCCTCGGCATCAAGCTCGTACTTGTGAAGCAGTTCCTTTGCAGGACCTGACTCGCCAAATGTATCTCTCACACCGATCCTTGTGAGCTTTGTAGGACACTTCTCAGCAAGCACCTCTGCAACAGCGCTTCCGAGACCGCCTATGATGGAGTGCTCCTCAACTGTGAACACTCTTCCTGTCTTCTGAGCTGTCTCAGCGATGATATCCTCATCGATAGGCTTGATGGTGTGGATGTTGATGAGTTCAGCATCTATACCATCAGCAGCGAGCATATCCACAGCCTTCACAGCCTCAGATACACAAAGTCCTGTAGCTATGATAGATATGTCCTTGCCGTCCTTGAGCTTAACGCCCTTGCCGATCTCAAACTTGTATGTGCTCTCATCGTTGAGGACTGGAACTGCCAGTCTTCCGAATCTGAGGTATACAGGTCCTACATACTCATATGCAGCCTTGACTGCTGCCCTTGCCTCTACATCGTCACATGGGTTGATGACAACCATGCCCGGGATCTCTCTCATGAGCGCGATATCCTC